>JAJDEX010000445.1 GCA_029259575.1 Planctomycetota bacterium
GTTGTCCAGGATCGCGGTGCGTTCGGGATCGCCACCGGCGGCGACCACGTTGCGCAGCGCCTCGTCGATGACGGCCTCGGCCATCGCCTTCGGATCCAGTTGGCCGTAGTTCGGGTTGGCGCCCTGGCCGAGCGCGACGCCCTTCATCGATTCGACCAGCGGTTTCAGCACCACGCCGTCGGAGGGCGCATCCATCGTCACGCCGCTGTGCGCCTTGGTGACGCTCATGCCCTGGACCTCGTGGTCGTACTGGCGCACGATCCACTGCTTGCTGGCGATGTTCGGGCGCTTCAGCAGAGCCAGCAACGTCGCGCCGGGATCGTCCAGCGCGGGCGCGCCCGGATCCGGATGGTTCGGCGCCGTCCACGAGGCCTGGCGCGTCGGGCGCGGCGTGCCGTCGTGCAGGAACGCCATGGCGATGTCGCCGTGGACGTCGCCGTCGTACTTCAGCACCAGGCGTTTGGTGTCGGTGAAGTGACCGATGGCGGTCGCTTCGACGTCCTCCTCGCGGAAGACCTGGATCAGAGCGTCCAGGTTCTCGGGTTGGACGGCGAAGACCATGCGCTCCTGGGCCTCGCTGATCCAGATCTCCTCGGGCGTCAGACCCGGGTACTTCAACGGCACGGTTTCGAGGTGCACCTCGGCGCCGCAGTGCTCGCCCATTTCGCCGACGGCCGAGGACACCCCGCCCGCGCCGCAATCGGTGATGCCGCGGTACAGGCGCGCGTCGCGTGCGCGCAGCAAGCCATCGAGCACCTTCTTCTCGGTGATCGGGTCGCCGATCTGGACGGCGGACGCGGACACGGTCTCGCTGTCCTCGTGCAACTCGACGCTGCTGAACGTCGCGCCGTGGATGCCGTCGCGTCCCGTGCGGCCGCCCGCGACGACGATCACGTCGCCAGGCTCGACGGACTTGGTCGCCATCTCGCGCGGGATCAGCCCGACCGTGCCGGCGTAGACGAGCGGGTTGCCCGTGTAGCCCTGGTCGAACCACACGCCGCCGGCGACCGTGGGGATGCCCATGCGGTTGCCGTAGTCGCGCACGCCGCTGACGACGCCGCGCAACACGCGGGCGGGATGCAGCGAGCCCTTGGGCACGTCCTCGGCCTTCATGTCGGGGGGGCCGACGAAGAACGCGTTCGTGTTGGCGATCGGCTTGGCGCCCATGCCGACGCCCAGGATGTCGCGGATCACGCCGCCGATGCCTGTTCCGGCGCCGCCGTAGGGATCGATGGCGGAGGGATGGTTGTGCGTCTCGACCTTGAAGGCCAGATCCCAACCGCCGTCGACATCGGGCTCGAACTCGATGATGCCGGCGTTGTCGTGGAAGACGCTGATGCACCAGTCCTTGTCCAGTTCGTGCGTCGCCGCCGCGATCGTGGTCTTCAGCAGGTTGTCGATGACCTCGCCGTCCATCTCGATCAAGCCGCGGAACGTCTTGTGCTGGCAGTGCTCGCTCCAGGTCTGCGCGACGGTCTCGAGCTCGCACGCGGTGGGCTCGCGACCCTCCTTGGCGTAGTGCGCCTGGACGGCCTTCATCTCGACCAGGTTGAGGCTCAGCACGCCGTCGGTCGAGATCCGTTGCAGCTCCGCGTCGTCGGCCTCGAGCAACGGGACCTGGACCACGCCACGTTGTTGGGCGGCCGAGGGCACGCCCCACAAGAGGCCTTCGTCGGCCACGTGGATCTCCTCGATGACCTCGTTCGCGAGCGCACGGCGGGCGAGGTTCAGAGCCTCGGTCTCGCTGACGGTTCCCTCGAGCTCCCAGGCCGAGAACGTCTGCACGTGCAGGGGAGCATCGAGTGCCACGTGCTTGCCGCGCCGAAGTGCACGGACGAGCGTCGTGGCGACCGGATCCATGACGCCGGGACGTCGCGCGACCAGGACGTGGGCGGCAGCCGCGCGTTCGGGTGGCTGCCCGGGCTCGTAGACGCGCGCTTCGTCCAGCACCGGGTCGGCCAGTAGATCGGCGACGATGGCCTCGACGCCGTCGCGCCCCAGCTCGATCGGCAGCAGGTAACCGCGGCCCAGGCGCACGCCCGTGACCGACGTGATGCCCAGTTCGCGGATCGAAGCCAAGGCGTGCGTGCCCTCGGGATCGTCGATCTCGGGGCGACGGAAGACCTCGACGCGCCAGGCGTTCGGTCCGGCGGTCAGGGACGCATCGGTCGTGGACGCGGCAGCGGTGGGCGTCATGGGATCAACCGCGCCCTGGAGCGCGGAGGGGAATCGGGTGCACAGGGCACAGGGGGGGAGTTCCGGGGCCCTCGATGGGGGTCGACCAGCCCGCGGGGATCGGAAGGACAGCACGTCCTCCGGGAAGCTGAGCATTCTAGGGAGGGAGTCGTGCGGAATCACGGTCCTGCCGCTGGATCCGGGCCGTTCGGTGCGTGAAGTGGAATGACCTCTTGCCGCGGAGGTCCGACCTCGTGACCATAAGAGGCAGGAGAACCCTGTGAGCAAACCCAAGAAGACCGACGCCTCCCCCGGGATGGCCTTCGAACGCCCCGTCCAGGTCCTGGAAGCCAAGCTGGCCGAGCTCGAGGAGCTCGACAAGACGACGCACCTGGACATCTCCGGTGAGATCGAGGCCTTGCGCAACAAGGTGCGCGCCGCGATCGAGGAGACCTACAGCGAGCTCTCCCCCTGGGACCAGGTCAACGTGGCCCGGCATCCCGACCGCCCCGTGACCTCGGACTACGTCGCGCACCTGTTCGACGACTTCATGGAGCTGCACGGCGACAAGGTCTTCGGCGACGATGCCGCGATCCTGACCGGCTTCGCCACGTTGCAGGGCCGCCGCTTCCTGTTCGTGGGGCACCGCAAGGGGCGCACGACCAAAGAACGCGTCGAGACCAACTTCGGCTGTGCGCACCCGGAGGGCTACCGCAAGGCGTTGCGCAAGATGAAGCTCGCCGAGAAGCTCGGTCTGCCGATCGTGACGTTCATCAACACCCCCGGCGCCTACCCCGGCATCGCCGCCGAGGAGCGTGGCCAGGCCGCGGCCATCGCCGAGAACATCCTGCAGATGTTCAGCCTGCGCACCCCGATCATCGCCGTCGTCATCGGCGAGGGCGGCTCGGGTGGTGCCCTGGGCATCGGCGTGGGGGACCGCGTCCTGATGATGCAGTACGCCTACTACTCGGTGATCAGCCCCGAGGGCTGCGCGGCGATCCTCTGGAAGGACGGCGCGCGCACCCCGGAGGCGGCCGAGGCCCTGAAGTTGACGGCCTCGACCCTGTCCGAGCTGAACCTGATCGACGGCGTGATCGCCGAGCCCCTGGGCGGAGCCCACCGCGACCGCGAACTGACGCTGCGCAACATGGGCCGGGCCCTGATGGACCACCTGGACGAACTGGGGGCCATCCCGCTGGATGAACTCCTCGTCCAACGCCGCGAGAAGTTCCGCCGCATCGGCGCCATCGAAGGGCGCTTCCCGACCACCGTCTGAGCCCGAACAGGGCGAGCGGACTCTGACGGTCTTCCTCGAACTGGGTGGTCGGTCTCCAATCGGGACGTAGGACTGACAGAAGATCGAGGTGGCGCCAACAGGGGGCATGGGGGGCCCGTAGGACGGGGTCGACCCGGAATTCGGCCTCCGGGACGCCCCCCATGACCCCTTCCAGTCTTCAGGTTCGATCGATCGTCCCCTCCGAGCGCTACACTCGGAGTGGATCGAGTTCCGATCCCAGGAGCGTGCCGCATGCCGCCCCCGAACCTATGGACGAGCGACCCCAGACGGCCGCCCAGCAGGACGACCACGACCTGGTCCGGCGGGCCCAATCCGGTGACGAGGACGCTTTTGCGAGCCTCGTCCAGCGCTATCAGACCAAGGTCTGGCGCGTGGCCCGCCAGCGCGTGCCTTCCGACGAGGACGCCCAGGACCTGGCCCAGGAAGCCTTCCTGCGCGTGTTCCGCAACTTGGAGCGCTTCGACTTCAAGTACCCGTTCACCACGTGGCTGTACCGCATCGTCACCAACCTGGCGATCGATCATTTGCGCAAGCGGCGTCCTTCCCAATCGATCCACGGCGTGGACGATCAGGAACCGGACCTCGACCTCGAGGACCACAAGGGCGAGCGTCCCTCCGACCTGATGGAGGCCAACGAGACGGCGGACGAGATCCGCGCGGTGTTGGAGACCCTGGCCCCGCACTTCCAGTCCGTGCTGATGCTGCGCGAACTCGAGGGCATGGCCTGCAACGACATCGCCGACATCGTGGGCGCGACCCACGTCACCGTGCGCTGGCGGCTGCACCGCGGCCGCAAGTTGTTCCAGGAAGCCTGGGAGCGCCGCGACCGTCGCGGGGACCGTCCCTCGGACGCGGACGCGATGGACGACGCCGCCGCGGAAGCTCCCTGATTCCACCAACACGTCCCGCACCCACCCGTACGAGCTTCTGGAGAAGTTAAGAAAGAGCCCTATGCAATCCCTCCCCGAGACCTGCCAAGACGTCCAAGCTGCGCTCCCACTTTTCGTGGGTGCCGACCTCGACGTGACCGAGCAGGAGGCCGTTCAGGCCCACCTCGAGGGATGCGGCACCTGCCGCACCTTCGCCGAGGCCGCCCGAGAGGCGCGCGCCGTGTTCCAGACCCTGGATCCCGGCGACCCGCCGGCCGGACTGGATCTGTGGCCCGCGTTGCGCGGCCAGCTGGTGGAGGAGGGTTTGCTGGTGGGCTCGGAAGCGAGCGAGCGTCCCTTGGAGCGGACGCCCGTTCTTTCCATGTCGCGTTGGCGTCGCCTGGCCGTGGGAAGCCTGGCGGCCGCCGCCGCGTTGTTCGTGACCGTGCAGGTCGCGCATCGCATGAATGGGGGACCCGAGCGCTCCGAGCTTCCGGGTCTCGCGGATGTGAATCACTCGAACGGAACCGCGCCGACCATGGTGGCCTTCACGATGGACGACACTCCCGTGTTCGTCGATCCGGGCTCCGAGCTGCGACTGGCCACCGACGAGGATGCGCGCATGATGGAGGACGCCGTCGATGTCATCGACGCGATGCCCGATCTGCGCCGCAGCACCGGCAACGTGCTGACCGGAGACGGTCGCTGACCGAGGACCCCTGCTGAACGGAGGCCAGCACCACATGCTGTCATTCCTGGAACCCGACCAATCTGTGCGCGGAGACTCTTGAACCGAGTCTCTGCGCATCTTCGTTTTCTGACCCTTTCTCGTGTTCGAACGCGCCCACCGCGGCGCCAACCACCTTCAAGACATGCGATTCTTTCCTTTGGCGGCCAGTCTCGTCACGGCCGGAATGATGTGGAACGTGTCCGCCCAGGACACGCTGAACCCCGATGCTGACCTCGCAGGCACCGGCCTGCGACGCGTGGTCCAGGAGTCCGACGTCGGCACGCAAGAACCTGGAGCGCCCGTGGATGTCGCGCTCTGGCGCAGCGCGTTGACCGATGCGGACCTCGATGCTCGCGAGGCCGCGTTCGGTCGTTTCGTGCGGGCAGCCCAACGCGACGTGGCCTTGCACTCCCTTCTCGCGGAATGGCGACAGGCGGGCGGCGAGCTGGGTTGGACCGCCCGGATGATCCAACGTGAGCTGGATCGGACCGGTCTGGGTCCTGCAACTCCGTGGTCGCGGCCGGACATCACCAGCACGATCGAAGACATGCGACGGCAGGCCGAGCGTCTGCGCGCAGGGCTGGGTGGTCCACAGGGCGGCACGGCGAGCCGGCATTCCACGTCCGTCCAAGTGGAGCAGGATTCAGGCGGCGTGACCGTGACCATCAGCGAGGACGTGAACGGCGCGATCCAGACGGAGACGTATGCAGGTCCGGATCTGGACGCGGTTCGTTCGGCGATGCCGGAGGAGCATCGCAAGTTGATCTCGGGATCCTCGATGGGGCTGCGCGTCGGGACCCATCCGTTCATCGCAAGCGACCTGTTCGACCAGCACCTCGAACCCTTCGGTGGGCTCCGGCCCGTGCACGGGATCGACGAGCTGATGCGGGACTTCTTGGATCCCGGCGGCCTCCATCGCCTCCCGTTCGACCAGCCCTTCGCACCGTTCGGCGAACCTCTCGGCCTTCGAGGGCCAGACCTGGTCGACCCGACGTCCCCGCCCGCATCGATCGAGCCCCGCACGGATCTGTTGGGGGTCTATCTGCAAGCGGACGACGCTGGCGTTCTGCGCGTGTCCGCGGTGGCCCCGAACACGCTCGCCCAACGATTGGGAGTCGTCGCCGGGGAACGGATCGTCACGGTGCACGGCGAAGACATCCGCGAGATCGAGGACATCGCGCGGGCCCTGCAGGTCTGGGGTGGTCACGGAGAACTCGAGGTGATCACCGAGGACCGGACGGGTCGCCAACGCGACCTCCTGTACCGCGTCGATTGACCGCCGGCGGTTTCGAAACGGGGCCGATGCGCGGCGAGCGCATCGGCCCCGTCGCATTCCGGGCGCGTTCTCCCTTCGCAGTCTCGCGTCGGAGTGCGGGATGAGGGAAGATCGCAGCATGAGCGCACGCAGCTTCTCAGCCGGGCTCGGGATCGTCCTCGCACTCGTGCTCGGGTGGGTCTTGTGGCCCAGCGGCGACGACACCGCCACCGTCGAACCGGTTCCCTTCGGGCCGGACGAGGTCGCGCACGAGACCGCGGAGCTCCAGGGTGGTGACGTCCTGGATCCGAGCGATCCCAACGCGGCCTCTTCCGACGTCGGGGAGCGCGAGCAGGCGCTCGGCGGTTCGATGGACGTGCGTATCGAGGTCTGGCGCCCGCGTCACCTGAACCTCGTGCCGGTCGAACGCGGACAGGTCACGGTGCGCCGTGTGAGCAACATGGACCTGTTGCGTTGGGACTTCGAGGACGGCGTGTGCACCCGGCGCGTTCCCGAGGAGACGTACCGGATCTTGCTGGTCAAGATCGATGGCGCGATGGTGGACGTCGAGGACTACGGCCTCGAGTACTTGAAGCCGGATCAGACCGAGGTGCGTCTGGTGTTGGCGCCCGAACCCGGGTTCCTGCTGCGCGCGGTCGACGCCGGTTCCGGGCGGGACCTGGATGAGGTCTGGGTCGTCCAGGCGGGCCGGCAGCAACACATGATGACGGGTCGCATCGACCTGACGCAGCAGATCCTCGAGAAGGAACGGCTCGGCCTAGGGTTCACCGAACGTGCTTCCTACGCGGATCGGGACCGGATGATCTTCCCGTGTCTTCCCATGAGCCTGGCCACGCCGCGTTGGGATCCGCTGACCAGCGGTGCAAGTCCCTTCTGGGTCGCCACCGAGGACGTGGACGAAATCTGGGTCGGCTCGCCGGGGCGCGGCTGGACGCAGCCCTACAAGTTCGAGGAACCCGTCGACGGGTTCGAGGAACGGCACGCCGCGCTGTTGCCCGCCGGTTCCATCGACGTCGTGCTCGCCGGCGACCTGCCTTCCGGTGGCGTCACCTTGACGCTGGAATCGCAGGCCGGAGTCGTCGTTCTCGCCGAGCACTTCGAGAGCGGGCAGGATCTGTTGCGGATCGAGGACGTGCCTGCCGGGGACTATCACCTGTACTGCAAGAGCGTCCAGCGACCTTGGGTTCCCGTGCCGCTTGGGGATGGGACCACGGAAGTTCGAGGGAACGGAGGACAGCGGATCCGATTGACCGGGCAGCAGGGCGAAGCCGGAATGCGCGTCCCCGTGGCCGTTCCTCCGCTGGGCCGCGTGCGGGTGCGCATGGACTGGGACGAGGTCGGTCGCACCTTCGGTTCGCTGCACGCCAAGTTGCGCTATCCGGAGGGTGGCGTCGGATACCAGTCGTTGGGCGTTCAGCGCCTGGAGGACGATCAGCCCTTTCACTTCGTCAGGTCGATCAAGATGCAATCCATCCGCAGCGAAGCCGACCCGCGGCTCCACGACCTGGAGCTCACCGATGTGCCGGCGGGGGACTATCTACTGCGTCTCTTGCCCCTCGGATGGCAGACGACGGTCCGCGTCGAGAGCGGTTTGGTCCGTGACGTCACTTTGGACGTCCAACCTCCGGCCCAGATGCTCATCCTGATCGAGGAGCCCCAGGGCCAATCGCCCGCGACGCGTTACGTGCTGCGTTGGGGCTATGTGGGCGAGGCCAGCCCCGCGGGCTTCACCACGGCCACGACCAACGCGCCGACCGCGATCCGTCCCGCGGCGTTCCCGATCTGGATCGACGTCGAACCGCAGACCTTGCCCGAGGGCGTCGATGCCTTCACCTCGGGTGGCGACGACCCGTTGACCGAATGGAGCCACCTGGTCGAACGCGTCGAGGTGGCGGAAGCGATCCCGGGCCATGAGGTCCTGGTGATCCAGCTGCCGCTGCGCGACGAGTGACGGTTCAGCCGCCCTGGCTGCCGTCGCCGATCTGGTTCGCGCGATCGACCGCTTCGAGCTGGGAGTCGCACTCCGACAGCAACGTCTGGGCGCGCTGGATGTCCGGGTGCTCGTAGGGCAATTCGGACTGAGCCATGAAGTGGACGATCGCATCCCGTGCGCGGGCGGGGTCCCCGAGTGCCAGGAACAGCGCGCCCCGGCGCGAATAGATCGCGGGCCAGTCGGGGTCGAGCCGCAGGACCTCGTCGAGTTCACCGAGCGCTTCCAGGTGCTCGCCCTTGGCGTGGTAGAGCTCGGACATGTGCAGGTGTACGCTCGCCAGCAGCTTGTCGTTCCCGTAGATCTGGCGTTGGATCGGCCAGGAGTCGTTCTCGCTGCTCTCGAGTTCTCGCAGGCGAACCCGCAGGACCTGGGACGACTCGTCGATCGCGACGACCAGCTTCTTGGCGGTCTCCAGCGCATCCGCGTCCTGGCCCAAGAAAGTCTGCACGCGCATGAGCCCGTTCAGCGACTCGATGCCGCCGGTGAACAGTTGGGTGGAGGCGCGGTAGTGCCCGATGGCCTCCGTCCAGTTCTTGCGGGCCGTGACGCGCATCGCTTCGGCAGCGACCAGCGGATCGGCCTCGTCCGTGTAGCGCTCCCCGCTGGCGATCTCGTCGGCGGCGAGATCGTAGAGGAGCCCCTTGCGTTCGAGGCCCTCCGCCAGCGTCATGCGCACGCGGTAGTCCTTCTGGTTCGGATGCTTCTTCAGGATCGAAACCGCGGTCAGGATGTCGTCGCGCGTGTCGAGCTGCAGGTGGCAGCGCGCCTTGATGAGCAGCAGGCGCTCGTTGCGCGGCTCGAGTTCGAGACCCCGAGTCGCCTGGTCGATCGCACGCGGCAGATCCCGCAGGTCGTAGTAGCGCAGGGAGTTCTCGAGGTAGTACCCGAGCCGTTGCTCCTTGGTCATCTGGTCCGATCCACTGGTGGCATAGCAGCCAGCGAACAGGGACAGGCCGATGCCGATCAGAAGGACGCGTCCAGTGTGTGCCAGGTGGGGTGTGCGCATGGTTTCGGTTCTACCGAGTGAGGAGTCCCGGTTACGGACCTCGCAGTCTAACCCGGTCACCGACTTCGAGTTGGAGTCGAGTGGAGGGTCCCGGCGGGTACCGGGAGTACCGTGTCAGTCACCTTCCTCCCGGTTGCAGCCACGCCCCCCTCGCAGCCCAGCTGCGAGGGGGGGCGTGGCTGCAACCGGGAGGAAGGTGACTGACACGGTACTCCCGGTACCCGCCGGGACAGCTTCCTTCAGGAAGTCATGGAGCCCCCTCGCAGCGTCGCTACGAGAGGGCTCCTTGGTGTCCCGAAGGACCTAGTGTCCCGAAGGACCTGGGTCCTATCCGGCTTACGCGCGGTCGCTCTTCATCGTGGCCGGGGCCGCGTTGGAGACGCTCGAGGAGTAGGTGACCGGCTGGGGCATCGAGAGGTCGTTGCCCTTGCCCAGCAGCGAGTGCTTGGCCGGGTCGAACTTCTTGACGAAGAACTTCTGCCAGGCGGCGATGATGCCGAGGCGCCACATCCAGTAGCCGACGCGTCCCGGCAGCACCGAGAAGTCCATGAAGCGCAGGTCGTTCAGTCCGCGCTTGGCGAAGAAGAACGCGCGGCACGAGAAGTGCAACAGCGGGCGCGGCTTGGGCTTGTCACGGCAGGGAATGACGTACTTGTGCAGCCTCTCGAAGATCGGCTTCGGGATGCGGAACGTCGCCGAGACGAACATGAGCGCGTTGTAGAACGTCTTGTTCGTGTCGTGGTAGTTCGTGTCGATCTCGTCCATCGAGATCTTCGGGTCCGTCTTCTTCAACTCCTCGACCTGCTGCGCGAGCACGGTGCCGGGGATGATGCGCAGCGAGCACAGGTTGATGGTGAACGGCCGCGGCATGTTGTTGACGAGGTTCAGCGAGTCGATCACGTCCTCCTTCATCTCCATCGGACCGTCGACGATGATGTCGTAGGCCGGCGGGATCATGAAGTCGGTGTAGTCGCCGATGATGTTCGTCGCGGACTGGATGACGCCCGGCTTGTTCGGACGCTTGAAGAACTTGAGCATCCGGTCGCTACCGGACTGCAGTCCCATGCGCATGCGGTTCATGCCCGCCCACAGGAGGATCTCGGTCTTCTCGCGCTGGATGAACGCCGGGATGATGCCGGCCACGAAGAAGGGGATCTTGACCTTCTCGCGCCACTTCTCGGCGAACTCCTTGAGGACCGGGATCGGCAGCGCACCCATGCAATCGTCGTCGAACACGACGGTCGAGAGGTGCGGGTGCTTCGCCTTCGCGAGCAGCACTTCCTCGATGATGTAGTCGACCGAAGGTTGACGGATCGAGGCGTACTTCTTGTCGATCGCCAGGAACGCCGTGTTGCCGCAGTAGGTGCAACGGTACGGACAGCCCTGGGTCCAGATCGTGTGGTACGCGAGACCGTTGAAGTCGAGGTAGTGGTTGCGATCGGTCGGGATGAAGCCGCCCTTGTCGCGCTCGTAGATGAACTCTTCGCCGTCCTCGGCGTACTGGACGTGCGGGCGCGTGCCCATCTCGTCCGGCGTGAGCAGTGCGCGGAAGCCGTTCTTGACGACCTCGCCATCGGGCTTGCGGAACCAGAAGTTCTCGACGTCGTAGAAGTCCTGCCCGTCCTTCATGCGGGTGAGCAGTTCGTCGAACGCGAGATCGCCTTCACCGACGCAGATCGCATCCGCGTGGGGCATCGCACGCTCGGGCGCGACGATGCAGTGCATGCCGCCCCAGACGTAGTAGGCGTCCGGGTTCACCTCGCGCGTGGCCTGGATGATCTTCTCGGTCCAGAGCGCGTCGATCGTGATCGAGGAACACGCCACGACGTCGCAGTCCGCCAGCGCATCCGCGATCGTCGCGATGTCGGCCGGCAGCAGGTTGGCCTCGGGGTTGCGCTCGCTGAACAGGAGGTTCTAGATCGAGTGCAGGCGTCCGCCGGTCGGCACGAAGAAGATCTTCACGTCCGGCAGGATGCGGCGCGCCGAGGCGGCCAGCTTGCGGAGTCCGTAGACCGTGATGTAGTCGCCGATCAGGACCAGCCCCAGCTTCTTGGGGGGCAGGCGCTTGAGCGAGGGGGTCACGGGGTCGTGTGCGGGAGAGGCAACCATGGATTCAATTCTTGAGCAGGAGAGAGGCGCTCGATGCTGGATCGGCAGGAACGGGTCCCAGGAACCAGCCTTGAACTCGAAGTCTACGCCATAATCCTCGTTCGCGAACCTTGGATGCCGCTTCCCTGGGCCAGGAAGCCTGAAATCAGGGCGATTCCGCCCGGTCCCAGGTGGGGGACCTGGCGGGCGTCCGGTTGGGGCTCCGGTGGGAACTGCGCCCGGAGCCTGCCAGGGCCGATTTCCGGCCTTGGAGCCTCTCCCGAATCGAGGCCCGTACAGGGGTACGGGCCGCCCCTTCCACCGTCCCGTGTCGAGACGGGGCGAGATCTGGGCCTGGTTCAGCCCTCGTCAGGCTTTCGATCGGTCCGCAGCAGGCTGGCCAACCGTTTCGGTTCGACCCGCACCTGCAGCACCTTGCCGGCCGTCACATGGACCAGGCCGGGCTTGGCGCCCTTGGGCTTGTTGCTGTGCTTGCGTCGCACCACGTGCACGGGGCCGCGGCCCGCATCGCGGATCGGCGAGAAGTGGATCGCCAGGAAGGCGGCGTCCAGCACCGCATCGGGGTGGGGTTCCTGGTTGCGTTGCAGGCGCATCACCACGTGGCTGCCGGGGCAGTCGGCGGTGTGCAGCCACAGGTCGTTCCCGCGCGCGATCCGCATGGTCAGCGTGTCGTTGTCCTTGGCCGTGCGGCCGACCAGGATCTCGGTCCCGTCGCAGGCCTGGAACGTCTTGTAGGGCAAGCGTTGCACGGGGGCCTTGCGCTTGCGCAGGTCGGCCTCCTGCTTGTGATCCAACAGGCCGCGCTTCACCGCGCTGGCGTCGAGGGCTTCGGGGTCCTCGCAGTCCGCCGCTTCGCTCAGAAGCGCTTCGAGGTCGGCGATGCGTTGGTCCGCGCGCGCGATCTCCTCGCCGAGTCCCGCGCGCGATCGTTCGAGCTTGCGGTACCTGGCGAACACGCGCTCGACGTTGTCGTTCGGCTTCAACTTGGGGTCCAGCTCGATCGTGCGCTTCGGCGCATCGGGTTCGAACCAGTCGTCGAGTTCGATGGACTTCGCGCCGCGCTGGAAACGACCGAGCGCCGCCTTGAGCAGTTCGCCGTCCTGGCGGATGCGCTCCGAGCCGGCGACCGAATCCTCGCGTGCGGCGAGGCCCTTGCGATTGCCGAGCGCGCGACTCAGCTTGCGCTTGGCGCGTTGCAACAAGCGTCGCCGGTCGTCCTCGTCCTGGGCCGCATCGGTGATGGAGCCGAGCGCGATTTCGACCGCCCACGAGAGCGGCGCGCGATCCTTGACGGGGCCCGGCGGAACGTCGTCCGGCTGAGGGAAGGCTGCGGCGATCGAAGGCCCGTCGTCGGTGGGGGCGCCGGACCCCGAACCGGGCGGTTGCCAGGGCTTGCCGACCTCCAGCCGCGGCGCGGCACCCTTGCGCGACACACCCGGGATCAACAGGTCCAGCACGACGTCGTCCTGGTCGGTCAGCACGAGGTTTCCGTGGCGGCCGATCAGCTCCAGAACGAGGGCTCGTGGCCTTCCCGAGGGGGTATCCCGGAATTCGAGGCGCGCCAGTCGATCGCTCCGCAGCGGATCGATCGCGTGCAGCTTGGAATCGAGGAGCTCCTCGTGCGCCTTCAGGAAGAACGGCGCAGCGCTGCCCTTGTGCACGTTGACGCGACCTTGCTGGAGGTGCAGGCGCGGACCGTCCGGGTGGGCGGACAAGCGGACCCGCAGGATCGGCGGGCCATCCGGGATCGGTTCCGGCGGCTCGAGGATGAGCAGCAGGTCCCGGGGCGGCAGGGGCTGCACCTCGCGCAGCGTCCAGCCCAGCACGAGGGGTCGCAACTCGGCGGCGAGCTCAGCCACATGGCTGGCGCGCAGACGGGTCACGTCCCCTGTGCCGTCGGAGCTCAGGAGAGCTCCTCCGCGACGTTGTACGTCCAGCCCAGGTTGGCCGGTTCCCAGTCGCTCAGTTCAGCGGCGTCGCCGAACCAGAGTGCGAGCTCGGACTTGGCGGTGTCCGCACCGTCCGAAGCGTGCACGAGGTTGTTCGAGAAGCTCATGCCGAGGTCGCCGCGGATCGTACCCGGCTCGGCCTCGCGCGCGTTGGTCTTGCCGACCAGGCGACGCACCACGGCGATCGCGTCCTTGCCTTCGAGGCAGATCGCGACGACCGGTCCCGACGACATGAAGTCGACGAGGTTGGCGAAGAAGGGGCGTTCTTTGTGAACCTCGTAGTGGGTCTCCAGGTGCGCACGCGGGAAGGTGCGCATCTTGAGGCCGACGAGTTGCAGGCCCTTCTGCTCGAAGCGGGCCAGGATGTTGCCGACGAGGCCGCGCTGGACGGCATCGGGCTTCATGAGGACGAGAGTGCGTTCCACGGATTGGATCTCGGTGGGCCCCCGATGGAGGTGGGGGCGCTGGGATATTCGGCCGGGCCAAGTGCTGCTGGGATGCAGGCGGGCCACGGGCCTAGGGGGAGGGACCGGCGATAGGGCCGGAGAGGGACTCGGGCGGACCCTTGACCCCCATCCCTAGGAATCGAAAGGCCCGCCCGGGCATTGGCGCGCGAGGATAGCGGCCCCGGGTGGACCCCGGTAGGCATGGGGGGCGGAACAGGTGGAAAATGGGCACGGGGCCGAATCGAGGCGTTGGCGCGGAGGCGGAGCGCGGCGTCCGAACGTCGCAACGCCCTTCCAGTCCACGAGGGCATTCGAGGGGGCCCGGTTCGAAGAGCCGTCCTCCCGGGCCGGCGAAGGTTGCCCTTCCCTCACAGGGCCCGGGCCTTGGACCAGGTCCGGACGATTCCAAGGCGGCAGATGGAGGCGCGGGATGCACGCGGGTCGTGGAGTGGGCCGGCCTCGGAATCCCCACGAAGCCCGTGATGACGGCCTCCAGGGGCCGGCACGGGAAGGACCGTGGCATGGGCGGCTGCGAGGTGCGGGGCCCGTGGTGTGCCCGAGTCCTCCTTCGCGCACGCGGGCGGCCGACTGCGGCAGGTGGTCGCAGAGCTCGCAAGGGGCCGTTCCATTCGTGCGCTCGGTGTAAGACCACTTTCCTTTCCTGGCGGTTGACCGGTGTGATTCGGACCCTACATTGGTCGGCCTCGACGTCCGTCGAAGGGATATCAGAGTCTCCGTGGAGGCGCTGCAGCGTGTCGCAAGTGGCACGCATTCCCCGATTCGGGCGCCTCGGGACGACTTGAAAAGACAAGCCCAACGGGTGCCGGAACACTCCGGTTCCTGGGTCGGCCACCTCGCGCAGCTCGCTCGCCATGGCCCCCGCACACGACCCCGATTCCCCTCGCCGCGATCCGTCGCAGCCTGCCCAACCTTCCGGTCCGTACTCCGCTCAAGCGGACGTCGGTCGGTACGCCGGCATCGGAATCCAGTTCGTGGTGGTGGTGGTGGTGTTCGCCTTCGCCGGTCGCTGGCTCGACGGCAAGCTCGGCACGACGCCGTGGTTGCTGGTGGTCGGGGTCCTCCTCGGCTCGTTGGGTTCGACGATCGCGCTCATCCGCGCGGTCACACCATCCAAACCGGACACGCGTTGACGCGGGTCCGGTTCCTGTCGGTCACGCGTTCGCGTGGTCGGCACCTGCCATCTCCCTCCATGTCCAAGACCACGCTGCTCACGCTCGGTGCTCTCGTTCTGGCCGCGGTCCTCGCTGCCGGTCGCGAGGGATCCGTACGCATGGGCATCATCGGCGGGGCCTTGTTCGGAGCGGGACTGGGTCTGCTGGCCTACCTCTGGTTGCGCCACGCCGTGCAGCACCGACCGGAGCGCGCGATGCGTGCCAACCTCGAGGGATTCCTGATCCTGATGGGCGGGTTGATGCTGGCGTTCCTGTCCCTGTTCGCGATCCCGATGGCGGGCGAGACGCTCGAACTGAAAGCGTTCGTCCTGACCTACGTGGCCGTGGCCTTCATTCCTCTCGTGCTCGGAACCGTCGAGTGCGCGCAATCTCTCAAGAGCCCGGCTCTCCGGGGTGGGACAACGTCGTGAGTGCTCTTCGACCGCTGCTGATCCTCGCTGTCATCGTGGGTGCCTGCTTCACCTCGGTGAAGTACTCCGAACACCACGCGGGTGGTAACGACGATGCCTTCAACGTGCTGTACATGCACTTGATGCCCGCCAACCTGGTTCATCCGGGCCACGATCACGACGACCACGCGGCCATTGACTCTGACGCGAAGGCCCAGCTGGCGGCCGCCGAGGACGAGAACACCGATAACGCCCACGCGCACGGACCTGCCGTGCCCCTCATCAAGATCCCGCTCTCATTTCTTCCCGATAAGGCGGACATGTACAAGACGGGGCCGATCGGAGAGGACGGCAAGCGGGTCCACGATGGGTCCACCGAACTCGTCTTCACGAACCTCCAGCTGTTCCAGGTCGCCGCGATCTTGGTCATCCTGCTCGCCATGGGCGGCGTCGCCAGTCACCTGCGCACCGGCAAGGGCGACAAGATGACCCG
>JAJDEX010000446.1 GCA_029259575.1 Planctomycetota bacterium
CGCCCGTGTCATCCGGTGGAGTACGCGACCAACGAGGACCGTATCGATCCAGGACGAGTTCGGCATCATCTGTGAGTGTTGTGGAAGACGAGGAAACGGTGAAGGTCGGCGGATGTGACGACCACGTCCGGGTCGCCATCACCGTCCAGATCCACGATGTCGAGGAGGATCGGCCGGTCGAGGTTCGCGGTCGTTCCCAACACCTGGGTTGCCCCGTCGAACGTACGTGGGCGACGCTGGTGAAAGAGGAGCACGTGGTCGAGGTCCGTTGAAGCCACGACGAGATCCAGGTCTCCGTCCCGATCGAGGTCCGCAACGTCGAGGTCGCGCGGGCCGGCCAGGGCCACATGCGCGAGAGTGACGTCCGGAGCACCGGGCCACGCTCCAGGCGAGGTCGCGTAGAAGATCGTGACGTCATGGCCGACCTCGTTCGCACAGAGGAGATCGACATGACCATCGTGGTCGAGGTCGACGGCATGCACGCGACGCGGACCGTCGGTGGCTCCGACCCCACCGTGGGTCCCATCGGGAACGATCGGGAAGGCACCTCCACCGATCTGCAAGAAGACAGCGATCGTGTTGCCGGTCGAGCACGCGCCGACCAGGTCGAGATCCCCATCCCCGTCGAGGTCCGCGATGTCGATGTCGATCAGCCCGTTCGTGGTCGCGGGACCACCGAGCAGTTGGTCGGCGGGTCCGACGAACCCCGCACCGGTCTGCAGGTGCACCGCCAGGCGGTGTGCACCGGGATCCACCAGGATCAGGTCCTGGTCGCCATCGGTGTCGAGGTCGGACATCACGACGCTGGACAGAGCGGTCGAGCCGATCCCCACCTCGATGTCGGGCAGGGCGCCGTAGTTGCCGCTCGCGTCCTGATGGAACACGGACACGCGATCCGACTGGACGACCAGCAGATCGACGCGACCGTCGCCGTTCACGTCCGAGCCATGGATCCCGACCGGTGCGGGCAGGACCGAGGGTCCGCCGAACATGCCGCTCGGCTGCAGCCCGAACGTGCCAGGACCGAGCTGGTCGTAGAGCACGACGACCCCGTTCGCGGTCAGCACCGCGACATCGAGGTCTCCGTCGTGATCGAAGTCGCGCGCCACGCTGGACAGAGGGCTCGCGGTGGTCACGGGGTTCCCGAGAACGAGGTCTGGCTCGGTCGCGAAGGCTGCCCCTCCGCGCTGGTGAAACACGACCACGCGATCACCGGCTCCGTCACCGACGACGACATCGGAGTCCCCGTCCCCGTCCAAGTCTCCGATCGACAGTCCACCCGATCCGGCCGCGCCCCCTTCACCCAGGGCCACAGGTTCGGTGTGGAACGCCCCGGCGCCAGGGTCGAAGGAGAACAGGGTCAACTCTTCGTCGGCGTCACCTGTCAGGATGTCCAAGTATCCGTTCCCATCGACGTCCACCACGAGGATGCGCCCCGGCCCGACGGGCCCGAGCGCGGAGGCGAGGCGCTCGTTCGGAGTCGCGTTCCAGGCTCCGGCCGGCCCCTGATGGAAGATCGTCACATCATCACCGGCACGATTGGCCGAGACGATGTCGAGATCCCCGTCCCCGTCCAGGTCCGCTACAGCGACATCCGCAGGACCATCGGTCACGCCCGGCCCGCCGAGCACGAAGGTCGCCGTCGCGTCCAGGACACCGAGCGCGGTCTGCATGTGGATCGCGATCCGGTTCGAGCCCTCCTCGGCGACCACCAGATCGAGGTCGCCGTCGGCGTCCAGATCCGCGAGAACGACGGCGCTCGGGTCCACCATGCCTACGCCCCCCAGGAGTTGGGAGGGAAGCGGGGAGTAGAGCCCGACGACAGGCAACTGCAGGAAGACGGCCAGGTTGTCGCTGCCCCCATTGGCCACCACGATGTCCGCAAGCCCGTCCCGGTTGAGATCCCCGATCGCGATGTCCAGCGGATCGATGATGCCGAGACCCAAGCTCAAGAGCTCGGTTGCGAAGACCCGTGGCCCGGTTTGGCGCAAGACCGAGAGATTGTCGCTTCCCGCGTTCACGGTCACGATGTCGAGGTCCCCGTCGTCGTCGACGTCGACGACTTCGAGGGCAACGGGACCATTCATCGGCGCGAGCACGGGGATGCCGGTCAGGACCAGGCTCGGAACGGCCGGGAGTCCGAACTCCGTGCCGAAGAAGACCGAAACGTCGTCACCCACCTCGTTCGCGGTCACGAGATCGAGCAAGCCGTCCGCGTCCAGATCGGCCAGAACGATACCGGCGGGACCATCGGTCAGGCCAGGTCCACCGACTGCGGCGGACGCACCGACCAGTCCCTTCTCGACGGGCCGCGGAACGCCCGAATCGCTCATCGTTCCGCGTTCGGAGTCGTAGGGCACGACGCGCAGCACCACCTGCCCCTGCTCGGGAAGGTCGCTGGAGTCCCAGACGAAACGGTGATTCACGACGATCCCCCGTGCCGTCGAGACCGTGCTGGTGTGCGGAGCCAGACGCCAACGAACGGCGCCGGCGGGAACGGGGTCGAGCGAGGCGGACAACTCGACCTCTCCGGTGCTCGAGTCGTGGCTCAGGATCGTGCGCGTTTGCTCGACCCCACCACCGACCGTGATCTCGTCCGTGCCCGGATGCGGGAGCGCGATGGTCGCGTCAGGCCCGATCGCCAAAGCACTTGTTCCGTCCGGCAGGCTTGCCGTCAGTTCGAACACCACGCGCGCTCCGGGACCGACGAGCTCGACGCCCCTCAGTTCCCGGGTCCCGTCGAAGTCGTTCTGATCGGTGACCGCGACCAACCGCGTCCCGCCGCGATCGAACCCGAGGGTCGTCGGCCGCCGCAGCGCGAGTCCCACCGTGATCAGGGTGTTCACGCTGGCACGCTCCAGGTCGATCATCGCCAACCGGCCCGTGATCGTGGCGCCGACAGGATCGAACCAATCGCGCTCGGCGACGACAAGCAACGTGGCATCCGTGGGATGCAGAACGACCCCGCTCGGTGCAGCGAGTCCGCTCAGGAACGTGGCCTCGGTGCCCGGGCCGAGGCCGTTCGCCTGGACTTGAACGACAAGGTCGGCGACGGTCAACCAGTAGGAACCGGCCGAAGCCACCGCCACGCCACCGGGTGCACCGAGCGCCGTGCTTCCGTC
>JAJDEX010000447.1 GCA_029259575.1 Planctomycetota bacterium
TCGACCCCTTCTGCGGCTCGGGCACGATCCTGGTCGAGGGCGGCTGGATCGCGACGAACCGAGCACCGAACATCGAGCGCTCGTTCGCCTTTCAGCGTTGGGCGGATCACGACAAGCGAAGTCTCGAGCGCGAACGCCAGGCCGCCCGCGACGCGATCACGCCGCGCAGCAAGTTGCGCTTGTGGGGCGGCGACTGGGACACCAGTCGCGTGATGGAGACGGAAGCCCATCTGGAGGCCGCAGGCCTCGGCCAGAACGCCGACATCCACAAGGCGGACGCCAGGGAATTCACGCCGCGGGACGGTTGGAACGCGAACATCGTGACCAACCCGCCGTGGGGCGAGCGCGTCGGAAGCGTCGACGAACTGATCGGCACCTACAGCGCGTTCGGCCAGCGCCTGCGCGAGCACGGTTCGGGTTGCCACCTGACGATGCTGTCGTCGGAGCCGCGCTTGCTGGACGCGATCGCGATGCCTGGCCCGCGCACGTCGCTGCCGAACGGGGCCACCCCGTGCACCGTGCTGCGCGGCGAGATCGAGTAGCCGGTCCGCGGTCGATTCCGGCCGCGTCGCCTGACGCCTGGGTAATTCCGTGGCGTGCCGCCTCAGGGCGCTGCGGCGCGTACCGCGCGCCCTCGCGTCAGCGCTTGCGCAGGATCAGGAGCACGTCGTACGGGTGCTCCTCGAGCTCGAGCGTCTCGTCCAGGTCGTACTGGAACGTGTGCGTGGTGACGTGCTCGAACTCGGGCACCTGGGCCAGCATGTGGCGCACCTCGGCGGCGTCGTAGGTGCGGAACTCCCACACGGTCTCTTGGGCCTTCTCGCCATCGCCCTCGTCGACGCGCAGACGCGAGCGCACCTTCTCGCGGCGACGTTTCCGGTTGGGCGGCCAACCCTGGATGTTGCAAGTCACTTTCACCCCGTCGCGTTCCACGACCCAGCGTTCGCGCTCGTTCGTGACGCGCTCGTAGTCGGACAGGTGGAAGCCCAGGCAGTAGAGACCGCCGGGAACGAGGCATTCGGCGACGCTGCGCAGATGGCTCAGCGTGTCGGCCTCGGTCAGCAAGTACTTGAAGGTCGAGACGAGGCAGTGCGCGACGTCGAACGGTCCCTTCATCTTCAGCTGGGCCATGTCGCCTTGCACGAGCTTGGCCTTCAGGCCCTCGGTGCGCAGGCGGTCCTTGGCGTAGTCCAGCATCGGCTGCGACAGGTCGTTGCCGGTGACGCGGTGACCGCGCCGGGCCATCTCGACGACGAGGCGTCCGGAGCCACAAGCGGGCTCGAGCACGCGCAACACCTCGCGTTGGCGCGGGACCTCGGCGTAGAACTCGTACGCGCGCTCCAGGAAGTCGGCCTCCTTCGGCGTGTCGACGTCGAAGATCATGTCGTACCAGCGCGGCGTGTCGTACCAGTCGATTTCGAGCGGAGCGGCCATGTCTAGCGGAGCGTGGTGGGGGTGTAGGCGCGCGCGGCGGGGACGGACACGATGCGGTCCTCCTCGGCGATCCATGCGGAGAGCTCTCCCCCGTAGACCGCGCCGGTGTCGAGGCCGCGGACGCGGTGCTCCTCGATCAGCCCTTCGCGCGCCCAGTGTCCGAAGACGACCGTGCGATCCTCGAACGGACGGCGTTGCCAGTGCTTGTACCAGGGCTCGAACGGCGGCGCGGGGGGCGGCCAATCCTCGTCCGGACGATTGCCCTCGGCGTCGCAGTAGCGCACCAGAACTGCGAAGTCGCCGGCGGGTCCGGGCTGGGTGGCACTCTCGCCCCGGAGCGTCTCCTCGATGTCGTCCCAGTGCGGATGGATGCCCGCATGGATCGCGACGATGTCCTCGAAGACACGGACGTACGGCCGCGCCGCGAGCCACGCCGCGAGTTCGTCACGATCGTCGGCCTGGACCCAGTCGTCCAAGGTGTCGCGCCCCTTGATCTTGCGCAGGCCGGCAAGCGCGCGCAGCGCGTGGACGTCGTGGTTGCCCAGCACGCCGCCCGCATCCAGGTCGCGCAACAGGCGCAGGGTGCCCGCGGAATCGGGACCGCGGTTGACCAGGTCACCCACGGGGTGCAGCTGATCCGATGCGGGATCGAAGCGGGTGACCTCGAGCAGGCGCTCGAGCTCCTCCCGGCATCCTTGAATGTCTCCGACGAAGATCCTGCGGCCCATGGTCGCATCGTACGGAACCGGGCGCACGAGGCGGAGCCGGGGCTCGCGTTCCTCGCACCGTGCGGCGAGAATGCCCGCATGCAAGATCCGAAGGCACCCGAGGTCGAGACCCAGCTCGAATTCCCGCGCGTGAACGGCTTCTGGCTGCTCATGGCGATCGTGGCGTTCGGGATGATCATCCCGATTCTCTATCGCGTGCTGCGGGACGACATGGACGACCAGTATCGTGCCGCGCAGGCCTCCTTGCCCGAGGATCCGGTCGAGCGCCTGGCCGTCTGGCTCGAGATCACCGAGCCCCAGTTCATGGGGATCGTCACGCTGGCCAACTTCTCGCAGAAGCAGCCCTGGATCATCTCGCACCAGATGAAACCCGGTCCGAACGGCGAGCCGCCCCAGATCTGGGGCGTCGCCGTGAAGGACATCCCCAAGGCGTCGATCTTCCAGGAGGGGATGACGGTGTGGGTCGTGCTTCCCGAGCCGACGATGCGCCAGGAGGCGTTGGTCCAGGGCGACGAGGCGCTGGGCATCCCGACCTACCTGCACGGGTTGGAGATCGACGGACGCAAGATCCTCGAGGAGCGCTTCCGCTACCTCTACAAACCGCTCCAGAAGGGCCTCACCCGTGAGTTCCCCGACGGCCGGATCCGCATCGCCTGCGGGGGCTTCTTCGGCGAGCCCGAGGACGGTCCCGGGCCCCAGCGCTTGGCCGAGGGTTGGGTCCCGGCCGATGGGCCCCTGCCCGGGGACGCGACCTACGTGGATCCGAACGACCCCGGTCCGGGCGACGAATCGCCGGCCGAGAGCGACTGAAGCCTTCGGAATCGGTCCCGAGAGGCAGATTCCCGGCCCCAGGAGCTTGTCGGGCGGTGGGGGCGCCGCTACTCTCTTCCGCTCGACAAAGGGCCGGACCTCCTTCCGCCCGTCGAACTCAAGAGGTAACAGACATGGCCAAGTCCCAAACCAAAGCCGGCGGTCCCACCCGTGGTCGCAAGCGCGTCCGCAAGATCGGCATGGGTTCCGGCAAGCACATCGCTGCCGTCAAGAAGTCCCGCAAGGGCTGATTGATCGCTTGGTCACCGGCACGGTCCCCGTTGGGGCGTGCCCCGGGTCCTTTCGCGTCGAGCGAGAGATCCGTCCTCGAGTCGACGCCCGTTCTGGGCGTTCCGCGCATGCTCCGGGCTAGAACTGTGTCCATGCTCGTCCTCGAGCCCGATCGGAGCGGCCTGAGATGAACGACCTCAGCACGTGGGGCATCGTCATGGGTTTGACCTCCGCGTTCACGTGGGCGCTGAGTTCGTTCCTGTTCGACCGCATCTTCCGCAACACGCCGCCACAGACGCGCCCGTCCGCTGCGGGAGCGAACCTGTTCAAGAACTCGCTCGCGTTGGGCGTGTTCGCCCTGGGCTGGCTCCTGTGGAGCGAAGCTGCGCCCAGCGGCGAGGACTTCCGCGGCCTCTTGCTCAGTGGCTTCCTGGGCTTCGCGCTCGCGGACACCTTCTTCTTCGTGGCGATCGGACTGTGCGGCGTTCAACTCGCCGCGATGATCGGCCTGTTGAACGTACCGGTCGCGACGCTGCTCTCCTGGGCGCTGCTCGGCGAGCGACCGACGGCGACCGTTGTGGCCTCCATGGGCATCGTGTTGACCGGCGTCATCCTGGTGATCCTGGATCAACGCGAGCAGGCTCACCACGACGCCAAACAGCGCCGCCTTGGTGTGATGTTCGCGGTCGCCAACGCGATCGTGCTGGCGTACTCGGTCGTCAAAGGACATGAGTCCGGTGGTCACGTTGCTACTTCGGTGGCCACGACCGTGCGCCTCCTCGGAGGCGTCGTCGGCGCGTTCCTGGTCGCCGTGATCTGGGGCTTGCAGCGCAAGCGCAACCCTGTCGCCGAGGTACGCGAACTCACGCGCCCGTACCGCACGCGTTCGTTGTGGAAGTCGCTCGCGATCGCATCGCTGTTCGGCTCGGTGCTGGGCCTGTTCCCGTACCACGAAGCGCTGCGGTTGCTGCCGGGCGGTGTGTCCGCACTGACGTTCGCTTGCACGCCGCTGTTCCTGTTGCCGATCGGGTTGGCGACGGGGGACCGCCCGGGCTGGAAGACGATCGTGGGGACGTTGGTCGGGCTCGTCGGCGTGGCCGGCGTGCTCGACCTGAAGTTCTAGGCAGGTGCCGCTGGCCACGAAGAAGGGCCCGGCTTGCGCCGAGCCCTTCGGATGAGGCGGACCGCTCCGGTTCGTGCGCCTCCCCAGGTCACACGAACCTCCGCGTACGTCGTATCGAAACAGCCTTAGCGGCTGGGGAACGCGCCGCTGGCATGGGCCGCGAGATACACCATCAGGCAAGTGACGATGACCTCGAGTCCGCGACAGAGCACGTGGGCCAGAAATCGACCCATGACGAGCCTCCTTGAAGGCGGTGGACTACCACAGTCCGTTGGCCTCCATCTCGGACTCCGGCAACGACCCGGTGAAAGGGTGCCGATATCTCGGGGAGTTCCGCGAAATCAGCTCGAATCGCGCTTGTCGTACCCGCTAGTGCGTTTCCCGCAACCGGGAAGATGAGCTCCTGGTGCCTCGGACGATGCAGAGGATTCCCAGCGGCACGATGCCGAATGCCCAGTAGGGATTTCCGTACCAGGCCGGGAGCTGCCAGCCGAACTTGGCGGCGATCTCCTCGGTCCCCAGGAGCGCGCTCGCGTTGTGGATCAGGTGGATCACGATCGCGGGCCACAGGCTGCGCGCACGCAACGCGACGAACG
>JAJDEX010000448.1 GCA_029259575.1 Planctomycetota bacterium
CTGCCGGGGGTGCGTCCCCGTTACCGGGAGGAAGGTGACTGACGCGGTACTCCCGGCAGATTCGCTGCGCTCGATTCAGGGAACCTGGTCACAGGGCGATCTGCGTCGTCGTAGCGGCTTGTCCCTGAACCCGAAGGACACGCGGGGAAGCGCATGGTGCGCTCCGGCCTCTTGGCTGGATGTCCTTCGGGCGATGGGTCTGCCTCGCTGGACAAGGGCCTCCACAGGCCTGAAATGGGCCTGAATGGCCCTAGAAGTAGGGTCCATTCCCACTTTTCGACCACTCGGTCGCTGTACGGGCTTTCCGCTAACCCGCCGGGGGAATCCGTCCGAGAACAGGGGTGCTGCCCCTTTCTTTGGAGCATTCCCGTGAGCGACCCCACGCAAACCACCCCAGGCCTGAACGCGATCGATCAGGCTCTCGAACGCATCACCCACGACGTTGGGTTGGTCGTCGACCGCATCATCGATCTCGATCCGCACGAGGCCATGGTCGTGCAGGAACGGCCCGCGGGACAGGACCAGGTTCATCTCTCGTTCCGCCTCAACCTGGACTGGAACGGGCAGGTCGGCCAGGGCTGCCTGCTCATGCCGCTCGAACACGCCAACGGCCTGGCCGCGAGCTTGATGATGCTGGCGGAACCGCAGGTCGACGAGCTTCGCAAGCTCGAATCACCGGACCGCGCCACCAAGGACGCGATGATCGAACTCGGCAGCTTCATCGCTGGAGCCATCCACGATCAACTGGCCGATTCGCTGACCGAGACCGTGCTGGTCGCACCCGCCGGTTGCCAGGGAGTCCGCGCGGGCGTACGCCCCGCACTCGAGTACACCGATGGCACCGACCTGTGGGTCACACAGGCCAACTGCAACATCGAGAACTGGACCGCCAGCGACTGGATCCTGATGCTGCCGGATCTGGCCGCGGCCGTCTGAGCAACGTGCTCGACCGGACCGCGGCGAAGGTCAGAGTTCCTTCACCGCACCCAACAGGTCGTTCAGCTTCTGCTTGCCGTCGCCGAAGAGCATCATCGTGCTCGGGCGATAGAAGAGGTCGTTGTCGACGCCGGCATAACCCGGCGACAGCGAACGCTTGACGATGATCGTCGTGCGCGCCTTCTCGACGTCGAGCACGGGCATGCCACCCAGCGGTCCGGACGGGTCCGTGTGCGCCGCGGGGTTGACCGTGTCGTTCGCGCCGACGACGAGCGCGACGTCGCACTCGCTGAACGCACTGTTGATGTCGTCGAGCTCGAACAGCTTGTCGTACGGCACGTTGGCCTCGGCCAGCAGCACGTTCATGTGGCCCGGCATGCGACCGGCGACCGGGTGGATCGCATAGCGCACTTCGGTGCCCTTCGACTCCAGCTGGTCCGCGAGTTCCCGCACGACGTGCTGGGCCTGGCTGACGGCCATGCCGTAGCCGGGCACGACGATCACGAGGCGTGCGCCGTCGAAGACCATCGCGGCCTCCTCGGCCTCGTAACCGCGCACCGTGCGCTTCTCGCCCGAATCGGAACCACCGCCGTCGGCGGCGCCGTAGGCCTTGAGCATCACGTCCAGGAACGGCCGGTTCATCGCCTTGCACATGATCCCGGTCAGGATCAGGCCGGCCGCACCGACCAGAGATCCGGACACGATCAGGGCGTTGTTCATGATCACGAAGCCCGTCGCCGCCGCGGCCAGGCCGGACAACGAGTTCAGGAACGAGATCACGACGGGCATGTCCGCGCCGCCGATCGGCATGACGAAGATCACGCCGAGCAGACACGAGCCGAGCACGATCAGGGTGATGCCCGTGACGCTGGTCGGATCCATGTACAGCAGCACCGCGCCGATCACGCTGGCGATCAAGAGGCCGAGCTTCAGCACGTTGATCGTCGGCAGCTTGAGGTTGCCCTGGATCTTGCCGTTGAGCTTGAACATCGCGATGAGCGAGCCGGTCAGCGTCACCCAACCGATCACCGAGCTCGCACCGATCGCCACCAGGAACACCTGGCGGGACAGCAGGAACGAACCGGTCGCGCCCTCGAGCTGGGGCGCCATCTTGATCAGCTCGGACGCGGCGACGAGCGCGGAGGCCGCACCGCCGAAGCCGTTGAACAGCGCGACGAGTTCGGGCATGCCCGTCATCTCGACGCGCTTCGCCATCCACAGCCCGATGCCGGATCCGACTCCGAGGCCGATCAGGATCAGCGGCCAGCCCAGAATCCCCTCGCCGCCCATGCGACCCAGGGTGATCAGGACGGCCAGCAACATCCCCGCAGCGCCGAGCTGGTTGCCGCGCACCGCCGTCTTCGGCGATCCGAGGTACTTGATGCCGAAGATGAAGAGCACGGCCGAGACGAGGTAGCCCAGTTCGGCGAGGTTCGTGAAGTCCTTCACGTCAGCTCTCCTTCCGCTTCGGCTTGAACATCTCGAGCATGCGGCCGGTTACGTAGAAGCCGCCGACGCAGTTGATGGTCGCCAGGATCAACGCGGCGCACCCGATGATGCCCGCCAGCAACGTATCGCCGCCATCGAGGGCCGCGTTCGACGCGAAGAGCGCACCGACGATCGTCACGCCGCTGATGGCGTTGGCGCCGCTCATCAGCGGAGTGTGCAACGTCGGCGGCACCTTCGAGATCAGCTCGAAGCCGAGGAAGACCGACAGCATCAGGATCGTGATCGACCCGATCAGCATCGTCGGCGTGATCTGCATCAGCGACAGTGCCGTATCGTTCGAGAGTAGGGCGAAGGTTGCGATCATCGTTGCAGCGCCTCCAAGACGCGTTCGTTCGTGACTTGGCCGTCCTTGCAGACGAGGCAGGCGCCCAGGATCTCGTCGTCGGCGTCCGCGTTGATCTGGCCGTCCTTCAGCAGTTCGCCGAGGAACGCGATCAGGTTGGCGGCGTACAGCTGGCTGGAGGTGGCGCCCAACGTCGCCGGGATGTTGCGCGGGCCCAGCAGCGTCACACCGTTCACGTCGACCTCTTCGCCAGGCTTGGACAGCGCGCAGTTCCCGCCGCTCTCGGCGGCCATGTCGACCACGACCGCGCCCTTCTTCATGCCACGCACGACGTCCTCGGGGATCAACAGCGGCGCGCGCCGGCCGGGCACCTGCGCGGTCGTGATGACCGCGTCCGCGGCTTGGATCACCTGGGCCATCAGCTTGGCCTGCAGCGCCTTCTGTTCGTCGGTCAACTCCTGGGCGTAGCCGCCGGAGTCCTGCATGTCGCCGATGCCGAGATCGAATTCGACGAAGCGAGCGCCGAGGCTCTCGACCTGCTCCTTGGTGTCCGACCGGATGTCGTACGCCTCGACGACGGCGCCCAAGCGGCGTGCGGTCGCGATCGCCTGGAGTCCGGCGACGCCCGCGCCCAGCACGAACACCTTGGACGGACGCACGGTTCCGGCGGCCGTCATCATCAGCGGGAACAACTTGGGCGAGCGCGCCGCAGCCATCAACACGGCCTTGTAGCCGGCGATGTTGGCCATCGACGACAACACGTCCATCGTCTGCGCGCGGCTGATCCGCGGCACGAACTCGAGGGCGTACGCGGTCACGCCGGAGTCGGCCAGGGCCTGCACGCCGGCGGGGTCCCCCAACGGGTCCATCATGGAGACGAGCACCTGCCCCTTGCGCAACGTTTCCGGAGCGGGCGGGTGGACCGCGATCAACAGATCGCAGTCGGTGATCGAGTCCTGGACCTCGGCGCCCTTCCCGCGAAAGGCGTCGTCGTCGAATCCACTGGCCAGTCCGGCGCCCGTCTCGATGTGCACATCGAGTTCGAGTCGCTTCAACTTGGCAAGGCTGTCGGGAACGGTCGCGACTCGAGTCTCTCCGGATCGAGTCGCTTTGGGGATGCCCACGTGCATCGGATCTCCTGGTTTCGGCTGGGGGGCCCGATTGTGCGGACGCGTCGCCCCGAAGCACGACAATCACGCCGGAATCCGCCCGAGGAGTTTCGGAATCCGTGCGTGCGCACACGTCCGAGGATGCGCGACTCGCAGAACGGACTCCCGCGATCGTCTGCATCCCCACGCGAAGACTCCCGCGTCGCAGTGTCCGGTCGAGTTCGTGGTCCGTGCGACCTCCGCGATCGCCCTGCCTCGATTCAGCTGTTTCTGCGGTGTTTCCCACCGCGTCGGGAACCCCGGAGACACGGTCCCCGTCCAGGGAGCCCACACCTAGGGCCTCCAGGCGATCGCCAAGG
>JAJDEX010000449.1 GCA_029259575.1 Planctomycetota bacterium
AGGACTCCGCGGTTCGCAGCACGGCATCGACGTTCTCGTCGTTCCAGGTCTTCTCGAGGACCAGCACGACGCGCGACGTGCGGCGCGCCAGCACGGCCTCCGCTCGCCTCAATCTCCGGGGTCCTTGGTCCTCGTCGCTCACGCGCCCAGCCTAACACTCCCCATCGAGCAACCAGCGCGTTAGAACGTCCCCATGGAACCGACCATCGATCACATCCAGGTCACCGTGCGCGACATGGCCGAGGCGCTGCCGTTCTACGACGCGCTCATGCCCCTGCTCGGGTTCGATCCGGCGCGGCGTACCGAGGCGACCTTGGAATCGGCCGACCTGCACGTCGTCGAGTACATCCACCCGAAGCTCTGCTTCTGCATCGGATCGCCGCGTGCGAGCGTCGCGGACGACGCGCCCCATCGCCGACGCCCGGGCGCTCTGCACCACTTGGCCTTCCGGGCCTCCAGCCGAGCCGAGATCGATGCGATGCACCCCAAGCTGATCGAGATCGGGGCCACGATCGTCGCCGCACCGCGTGAGTACCCCGAGTACAACCCGCCCTCGTACTACGCGGTGTTCTTCAAGGACCCGACGGGCATCAAGTACGAGGTCGTGCACTACACGACCGGGGCATGACCCCTCGGCCGGGACCTCAATCCTGCTCGAGCACCTGCTCGGCGAGCCAACGTCCTAGCCACACGACTCCGGAGGTGTCGATCACCAACGCCTTGTCCTGATCGGGCAGGTCGGAGACGACCAGGTGGATGCAGTGCTCGTCCGCCGCGGCCATCGACGCGACGTCGGCGATCACGTCGATCCCGTTGACGCTCTCGTGATCGGTCGGAGGTTGTTGACTGACGAACCACTTCAACTCCGGCAGCTCCAAGTCCTGGCGACTCTGCTGCACGAAGGCCGCGACGCGCGCGGCGGCCTGCTCGCGGAACGGAGGGTACGACATGTCGTTCTCACCGACGTGATAGACGATGCCGGCGAGGTGCACGGCATGACCGCGCTGCTCGAGGTCGGCGATCGACGCCTGCACGAACGCGAGGAAGTCCGGGTAGAGGTTGCGCTCTTTCGCATCGCTGCCCTCCGGCGTCCAGTCGACGATCTGGGAGCCGCTGTGCGTGAACTTGGCGATCGCGATCGGCTTGCGGGACCTGCGGGCGAGCGTGGCTCCGAAGCTGACCTCCGGCCCGAACGTGTCGTAGGGTCCCGCGGGCGCGAGGGCCTCCCATGCGTCAGACACCTGCGCTCCACCACCGATGCTGTACCGGTACGGGATCTTCGTGTTGGCCTTCGCGAGCTGCTTGCCGCCCTTCAACGTCGCCAGTTCCTGCACGAACGCCCGCTCGCCCTCCATGTTGCGGTGGCCGGCGAGGACGTACAGGTCGACGGCTTTGCCCTTGCCGATCGGCCAGCGCTTCAGGGGCTTCGACGGCTCGTCGCCCAGCCCGAGGTGTGCGAGATAGGCGTCGGCGTAGTTCACACCGTGCTCGAGCTGGCCGAGGGTGCCGTAGTGGTAGTGCAGCCCAGCGCCGCCTCCGATCTCGACGGCGACGTGCGACGTTCGGACGTACTCGGCGAGCGGGTCGGCCTGGATCGCAGCCCGTTGGCCGCGGGCGATGGCGGCCATGCTGGTCCGCAGGTCCATCCCCCAAACGGTCTTCGTGCACAGCTCGCCGATGTAGGCGCGCAGCTCGGGCGCCTCGAGGTCGCGCCGCAGACACTTCAGGAAGTTCGCCAGGTTGTCGCCGTAAGCCGCCATGTACCCGTCGTCGAACATGTCGTTCTCGCCCTGGTGCCACATCAACCCCTCGAGGCGATAGCGCACCCCCTTCGCGTCGAGCTCGGCCAGCGACGAGCGCACGGTCTCGAGCAACAAGGGATACATCTCGAACCCAGAAGGCTCGTCCGGATTCCAGTCGCCGCCGAGGTGGGTCCCGCCCGCAGCACACTTGATGATGGCGATCGGCGCGCGAGTCCGATCGCTGACCTTGCGTGCGAAGCTCAGCTCGGGCCCGACGACGCCGTTCACTGGCTGCAGGCCGACCCAGCCGTCCGAACGACTCTGGGTCTCGCGCCCGATCACGTAGGAGAACCGCACCTTCGACTGCGGCGCGTCCAGCCCGGCGAAAGGTGGGAAGTGCTCGATGTCGGCCGGGTTGGAATCGGACCCGACCATGTTCGACTGACCGGCGAACACGAAGACGCGGGTGACCTCGGCCTCCAGGTCGCCGAAGGACGGGCTCACGAACACCGAGGTCAGCAGGACGTGGAGCAGAAGCCCTCCGAAGCCGGGATGCACGGACTTCATGCCTTCACGACCACGACTCGCTCTCCTCGTCCGGCCCTTCCTCGGCGTCGAGCACCTCGAGGTGTTCGGCGGCGAAGATTCGCTTCAATCCGAACCGCACCGGAACGAGAATCGCGATGAACAGGGGGAACAGAATGCCGAACGCGCTGACCTTGACGAACCAGAGGATGCCCAAGCACGAGGCTTGGATCAGGGTGAAGCCGTGCATGGCCTTGCGCGGGACCTGGCGCACGAAGTGGGTGCGCGGGTACAGCTCGGGGTCGGTTGCCCACAGGCTCATGCGCTCGAAGAACTGGTTGCCGCGCATGGAGACGACGCCCATGTACAGGAACAGTCCGAACAGCACGGCCAGCGGGATGTGCACCAGCAGCGGCAGGAACAGCAACGTGCCCCCGACCAGCAGGTGGATCGTGACTCCGGTCACGCGGTTCTCGCGCACGTGCAGGATGCGTGTGTGCGCCGTGCCGCGGGAATCGACGCGCTCCTCGGTGGTCGCCAGGCTGCGCAGGTGGTTCAACGAGCGCACGGTCGCCGCGACCAGCCAGGGCAGTCCGAAGATGGAACAGACTCCGACGAGAATGCCGACCACGCCGAGGTCCAGGTGATAGGACTCGCCCTTGCGAAGGTTGTTCTCGGGACTGTTGACGAGGCGCGCCGTGATGTTCTGGTCCAGGAACACCAACACGGCCGCCAGGAGAGCTGGGATGAACGAGAGGGCGATGAGCCCCGCGTCCGCATCCATGAACGCGACGAGCCAGGGGCGCCCCGAGCTGGTCTGGAAGTGATCCGGGGCGGGCAATGGATCCAACGGGATCGTGTCACGCGACAGGAAGGCGATCACGGTCATCGCCAGGATCGCCAACGTCGGTCCGAAGTCGGCCAGGAACTCCCGCGCGACGGGCACGAGCAGGTGACTCTTGCGGAAGTTGCTGAGGCTCGCGGCGACGTAGTACGTACCCAGGGCGAGCAACAACGAGAGGAGCGCGACGTCGTATCCGATCGAGTCGCCGGCGGCAGCGCGCTGGAAGATGTCCAGCAGCTTGTCCACGGCCTCGTAGATGAAGATCACCGATATGAGGGCTGCGAAGATCTCGTCGGTGAAGCGCGTGAAGAAGCGCATCAGGCAACTGGCCTCGGTCGCAGCCAGCACGAGCAGGATCAAGGCCGTCCACAGACCGACCCAGGTGTAGGCGTGCAGGAACACGATCTCGTGATCGACGCAGTAGTCGTGCAGGATGCCGGTGAAGATCAGCATCGGCCCCGTTCCGCCCAGGATGATCAGTGGCTGCCCCGCGAAGATCGCGTACACGACACCGCACAGCGCGCTGGCCACGATCATCTCGACCGCGCCGATGTCGCCACCGGTCTTGTTGTGCATCAGGCCGCCGAAGATGATGGCCGGCGCCAGGCACGCGAAGAACAGGAACAAGGTCGAGCCGAGGGCCTTGCCGCTCAGCCCGTCCTTGATGTCCGAGACGTAGTGCACCGCGCGACGCTTGACGTCCGCGACGATGCCGCCGAACAGCTTGCCGGTGTACTTCAGCCCGTCGCCGACGGCCTCGTGTCGCGCGACGGCGGCTTCTCCGCCGAAGCAAGCTTCGATGGCCTCGCGCAAACCGTTCGCGTCGCGGGCCTTCAGCGCCAGGTAGCGGAACTCCTCGTCCGACATCAACCGGGCGACGTTGCCCAGGGCGTCCAGGTGCTCCTCGGTCGCGCCCGTCGGACCGAGCAACAGGAAGACGAATCGCGTCGGCGTTCCGTCCGGAGCTCCAGCGCTGATGCCGTGCTTGAGTCGCGCGATCGCGATCATCGGCTCGCGGATGCCCTCGTGATAGGCGTGCGGCACGGCCAGGGACGAACCGATGGCCGTCGAGCCGAGTTTCTCGCGACTGCGCAACTTCTCGAGCACCCCGGGGGCGGTGGCCTCGTCCAGGGCACCCTTCGTGACGAGTCCCGAGACCATGCTCTCGAAGGCGTGGTCGAGGGATTTCGCGTCGAGATCGAGGAAGACCAGCCCGCTCTCGCAGGATCGAATCAGTTGTTGAATGGCAGTGCTCTGAGTAGGGAGGTCGTTGCGAGGGACCGGTGTCGGTGAACCATGTTCCTCGGTTCAAGAAGCGGTTCGCGGCGAAGGTACGCCAAGCGAGATTCGCTCCTGCGGTGCATGGCGATCGGCATGTCGCACGGAGCCGTCGAAGCGACGCTCCCGGGAACCGTTCTCGCGTGAAGGGATGCCACGAGGCTGTCCTCGTCGACGCGCCAGCGGAAACGAACCATCGCCCAACCGCCGAGATTCCATCGAATCACCACGAAGGCACCCTACCCCATGCAAGGCGCGCTCGATAGCAACCGCGTGAACCGAGTCCTTGCGATTCCCTGCTCGAAGTCACAACCCTTGGCGCAAACACAGCCGAATCGACTGATTCGAGGTAGATTCGACCCCATGAACAAGGCCGACATCCTCGCCCACCTGAAGCGCGAACAGGACCCTCGCGGGCTCGCCCATTGGAACGAGAATCCCCAGCGGTCCGGCGGCCTGAAGAGCCACGGCATCGGCCTGGTGAAGCTGCGCAAGTTCGCGAAGTCGTTGGGCCGGGACCCCAAGTTGGCCAAGCAGCTCTGGTCGACGAACCTGCACGAAGCCAAGGT
>JAJDEX010000450.1 GCA_029259575.1 Planctomycetota bacterium
ACAGATGAAGTCTATCACAACCAACGCAGATCGTCAGCAAGAATCGACCACCCCGCCAAGATCCGTTTATTGGCATCGCAGGGAGCCGTCACAAACGTGCGAACATTGCGACGCGCCCTACCCCGGATATTGCATCGGCCCATGGTTAATCCGCATGGCAAGGTTGGCTTTCCGTCGGTGGAACGTTTTGGGTTCGTTTAGGCTCGTGTACGTCGCATCTGCGCGAACCGCCCCCTTTCCCCCTAGTGACGTTCTGTCGCTTCGGTGCACGCTTTTCAGCAGTGATCGGTCTTGCTAGTCGCTACGGCATAGACGTACCAACACTTGCTCGAAGACCGTTTGCGAGGGACAGTGACTGGCCAAGTGGAACACCACTCGACGGCAGGTCACTCGCACCCGTGCGGCAATCTTCAACAGCCGTAAGCGGATCGTGTCGACGCGCCAGCGAGAGTACTTCGTTCCGGAAAGACCCAAGCGACGCAGCCCATCGACTAGCACATAAGCAAACGAAGAAAGCATCAACCGAAACTGATTGGCCATGAAGCGGGTACAACTGGTTCGATCGGCAAACAGGCACAACTGTTGTTCCTTGATGCGGTTCTCCATTTCGCCACGCATGCAATACATCGTCCGATAGAACTCCTCGGGGTTGCACGCCACCGAGCAGATCGTTCCCGGCTCTTTCAACTGCCAGATCTGCTGCTTGCCGTTGATTCGCGGACGATGGTAAGTCGCATCGACGATTCCTTCTTCACGGGGCAGGTTCGTCACGACGAAACGTGGGTTGGCTCCTTTACCGCTGTACTCCGCCTTGCCGATCACCCAGCGATGGCGGTCCCAGGTCTTCTGAGCCCGGTAACGGAACCATTTGAAAACAGCCTGCTTGTCCACTCGATGAGACTGCAGGATGCGAGCCCGCGTCATTTCGCACGCGATATGGCGGACCAAAACGTCGTTCTTCTGCAGGCCGAACACGTAGCCGACGTCGTTTTTGTCGCACCAACGCATCAAACGTTCCACGGCAAAAGCGCTGTCGCCGCGAAGAATGATTCGCACATCGGGCCACCTCGAGCGGATCTTTTGAACCAGTAGCTTGGTCACGCCCCGAGCATGATGGGCGGCCCCAACGCTGCTGGGGCGAAGATACGACACCAGAATCTGGTCACCGCAAAAGACATATAACGGAAGGAAGCAGTAACCGTCATAGAATCCGTTGAAGTATCGTCGATGCTGGTTGCCATGGACCAGATCATCGGTGGCATCGTAGTCCAGGACGATTTCTTCGGGTGGCTCGTCGAAGCTGTCCAGAAACGTGTTCACGAGGACTTCGTGCAACTTGAAGATGGTCTTTGAATCGATGCGGTTTTCAAAACGCGAGTGAGTCGAAGGACTTGCCAGTGGGGAGTGTTCATCTTGGTAGTCATTCTCAGCCGGCGTGCGTCCGGCGGCGACCTGAAAAGCCGAGTCGTGCCGAAGTTGTTGATGATCGTTGGCGTCTTCGTAACCTGCCGCGATGCCGAAGATCCGACTAGTGAGGATCTCGGCTTGCGGGTGGACAGTGAAGAAAGGATCACGAGGATCAGGGATAGCCTCGTCAACTCGACTGAGAAGATTAAGCCGTCGGTCAACCTCGCGTAACAACACGAGGCCGCCGTCGGACGTCAGTGTTCCACCATCGAAATCGACCTCGACGGATTGTCGACGGAGGCGTTTAAGAGTCGGTCGCGTTCGTTTACACTTTGTCATTGCCGAAAGCCTTGAGGTGGTGGTCTATGAAGTGTCGCAACTCCAATAGATACCGCACTTAAGGCTTTCGCGCTAGAGGGATAAACGAATCTGCCGATGCAATATCCGGGCTAGTAGTCTATCGCAGCTCAGCTTTCGGGTAGAGTCGTTTGAGTTTGATTCGTGCGTCGGCGGTTGAGAATTGCCAGTCGATTCCGGTTTGGCGTTCGTTACGATCGACTTGCCATGCTGCGATGCGACGTTCCGCTTCTGTTTGGCTACTCACGCGATCGCTGAAACATTGCCGCGTCATCACACTCAATTCCGGTTCCGCCATGTTTAACCAACTGCCGTGCTTGGGAGTGAATACCAGTTCCAATTTACTCATCAAGCGGTACGCCTCCTCGGCGGCAAAGGCCGCGTACAGCGATCCCAGTACATGCGTATTGAGGTTGTCGCAAACCAACGTGATGCGATTGGCATCTGCGAAACGAGGATGGTTGACCAACCACTTCACATAGCCAGCCCAATCCAAAGCGGTCTTGGTCTTACTGACGTGAACTTCTCGCCAACCGCCAAGTGGCTGAACAAACATGAACGCATTGCACATCCCTTCACGAACGTATTCGTAGTCGACCTTCGCCGTGTCTCCCGAACGCATCGGCAGTGGGTCGCGCGCGTGCGAGATCAACTGGATGGGCTGTTCGTCCATGTTGACCACCGGGAAAAGCGGGTCGTAGGGCCGGTGGTACACAGTCAAAACCTGTTCCATCGCAGCGACAAACGCCGCATCCTGCTCTGGCGGAATGCACCACATCGATTTAAGCCACGGCTTCAACTCGTTTTTTTTGAACACGTCCGACGGTATCGGCGGAAATTGAATCAACAATCTCCAGAGCAACGAGTCGGTCGGCGAGCATCTGCAACGTCCAGCGAGACCGTCCGCCCGGCGGTGTGGAGCAAGCGATCTTCGTTAGTCGAGCTTCCTTCTCGCCATCCAGGATGGGAGGAGTCGGCGGTGTTGCTCGCTGCTTTCGTTCCAATAACGTTAGCGGACCTTGCAACGCGGCTTGCTTTCTCCAATTCTCCAACGATCGTGTCGTCGTTGCGAATGCTTCCGCGATGTTTTCGTCCGACCAAGCAGGGCCTTGCTCGCTCTCATCACACATCAGCATGGCGTTGGCTCGCTGAACTTTCCAAGCCGCAATTTTCAGCTTGCCGCGTTTTCCCTTCGCGACTTGAGCAAACGTGTCTCGTTCTTCCGTTGTCAGCTTGATACGGTAAACTTTGCGATTAGACATCGGACCATCCTTGATCCCAGAGTGTTCGAAATTTCCTTAC
>JAJDEX010000046.1 GCA_029259575.1 Planctomycetota bacterium
CCCTCGGCGTCCGCCTTGATGGACTTCAAGGCGTCCTTGTCGCCTTTGAGGAACTTGTCCCACTTGTCGTTCCCGGCGATCAGGCAAGCCCAGCCGCGAGTCCACGTCTCGCCGTAGCTGCTGACCTTGCTGCCCAGGTTGGTGGCCAGCAGGTCCGCATCGAACTCGTCGACGCCCCAGGAGCTGATGTTCCCGAAGCCGCGCTGAAACTTGATTCGGCCCTCGACGATGCCCGTGACCCCGACCGTCTTGAGCTTGCCATCGATCGGGACCTTCAACTTCGTTCCGCCCTTGGCCAACTCGGCGAGCCAGGCATCTCGGGCAGCCAGGAGCGCCGAGGTTCGCGCCACCGCGCGATCGAGGCGCGGGGCGATCTCCTCGTACTCGACGTCCGCGTGGGCCTGCGCAGCGCCCTGCTTCAACTGATCCAGACCTTCTTGAAACTGCCCTTTGGCCACGCTGGCCAAACCCATCGCGAGCCATTCATGCGGCCGCGCCTCGACGATGGCCAGCGCGGAAGGCTCGATCTCGTCCCCTGACAAGTCGCTGCCCGTTTCCGGAGCGAGAACGAGAGAAGTGAGTCCCCCAGCGACGCCTGTGGAGGACACCGGTCCCCCGGATGAGGCGATGGGGGCGAGCAGGAAAGGGGCGGCGAACAGGGACAGGCTGGCGAGCGATACAGTCATGGCGGCACGTACGACGGGGAGCGGGACGTATTCCTAAGGTGTTTCGGTAGTCACCGATGAACCCAACACCCGTAACGCCGCGGGGACATCCCCGTCACGTTCGAATTCCGTTCAGGTTCAATTCAGGTTTCTTCGCAAAACCCGTGCCCGGTCCGTCCAAGCAGCCCTTTGGACCTCGAAACGTGCTCTCGGGATCTTCCACGCCGAATCTTCACTATCCAGGTCTTCGGGTAATTCCCGAGCGTGTTCCGCCAGAAGTGCTCCCAGGAATCCGAAACAGACGCGCGGTGTTCCGAGCTCCTGAAAGGCGTTTCGCAGGTCGTTCTCGTCCAAGTCACTAGCCAGGAAATCGCTTAGCCGCGGCGCCTGCGCATTCGTGCTGGAGGCGCGAATCCGTTGATTGGCGATCTCGAGCAACTCCTGACCGCTCCAACGCAGTTCCTCGACGACGTTCGCCTTGTCGAGTCGCATGCGCTTCAGATCGTCCGGACGTGCACCCAGCGACAGGCGCGACAGTTCGATCGGCAGGAACATCTTGAGCGCCACGTCCTCGAGCTGCAGCAGCTTGTGTTGCAAGAGGGGTTCGATGAACGCCTGCATGGCGTCGGCGTCGCCGGCCAGCAATGCCGATTCGTCCACGCGGTCGACCAGGACGAACAGACTGGTGTAGCCCATGCCCTTCAGGACGCCGAGCAAGCGTCGTAACAAGCGATAGCGCACCTCTTCGTCGCCGCGGCTCTGCGGCAACGGCAATTCACGCCGCGCGGCACGCCCGCTCGCATCGAGGTTCGCGGCCAGAACTTTGGAGTCGCCGCGGGTGACGCGAATCGAGTGGGTCGCCCGTGCTGCCGTGACGCGCAGCATGAGCTTCATGATGCCGGCCCCCATCCACGTCACGGCGAGCAGAGCGCCGCCGGCCATGTACCAGTTGCCGTTGCTCTCGCCCTCGATCCCCTCGAAAGGTGCACCGAGGAACCCGAGGTGCGGTGCGAGCGCCACGGCCAGCGCCAGCACGGTCAACGTGAACAGCAGGGCGCGCCGCAGCCAAAGACCGCTGGAACCGCCCAGTTGCTTGCGCAGGGCGTTGACGGCTTCCTCGCGGGTTTGATCCTCGGAACGATGATAGAGCGCAGCCAGGTGCAACGCATCGCGCCGGCGTCTGCGGTCGAGCTTCTTGCCCAACGCGCGATCCAACATGAGTTCGTTCGTGATCTGCGTCGTGGCCAGCCCCAGGATCGCGTCCAGGTGATCCGCGCGCGTCAGCTTGTCGAGCACCTTCTCGGCGGCTCGCTTGTGGCTGGCATCGATGCCCTCGGTGCGACGCAGGTTCTCGAGCATCGGGTCGAAGTCGATGTACTGCACGACGAACGCGCGGCTGCTCAGGTTCTCGGTGTTGTGGCGCTGGAGAGCGCGCAACATCGCCAAGCGCAGGCCGCTCTTGCCGCTGCCCTTCTCGCCGAACACGACGCCGGGAACCGGGGATGCCGGCTCACCGAACAACCGATCGAAGGACGAATGCACCGCCATGGATTCCATGCGGTCGAGCACGGGATCCTTGTCGGCGTCCTCGTGGACGAACGGTGCGTCCTTCAAACCCCAATGCTGTCGCCATGTCTCCAAGAACATCGTGTGATCAGGATAGCGCCCCGGAGGGTGGGCCTCCCAGGGGACCTTGTTCGGAGGACGCGCGATTCGATTCCGTGCGTCGTGCGAAGTCCTAGAGGTGCGGGCTAACCGGCCGTCGGTCCGGCCATGCGTGGCAAGGCCGTTTCCAGGAGGCGTGTGAAGCCGGCGGCCATCGCCTTGCCCGCCTCCAGGACCTCGGCGTGGTTCAGCGGCGTGGCCGAGATGCCCGCAGCCGGATTCGAGATGCACGAGATCGCCGCCACCCGCATGCCGTGGGCGTGGGCGGCGATGGCCTCCAGGACCGTGCTCATCCCGACCGCGTGAGCACCCATGGCGGTCAACATCCGGATCTCGGCCGCCGTCTCGTAACTGGGACCCAGCAGCCCGGCGTACACGCCCGATTTCAGGTCGACACCGACCTCGGCAGCCGCGGCTTCGACGATCGCGCCCAGATCGACGTCGTAGGGCGTGCCGAACCCGCGCTGATCGCCGCGCAAAGGCGTGCGTCCGGTCAGATTCAGGTGATCGGTGATGCGCATGAGCGTCGGGATCTCCCAATCGGGGTTCATGCCTCCAGCCGCGTTGGTCAACACGATCGAGCCGCAGCCGGTCAGCGCCAGGGCACGGACAGCGCGCGTCACCTCCTCGGCGCGCCCGCCTTCGTACAGGTGAACGCGACCCTGCTGGCAGACGATGGTCGCGTCACCGATGCGCCCCCGCACGAAACGACCCGCATGGCCGGCGACGGTCGAGCCAGGCATGCCCTCGAGCTCTTCGTAGGGCACGACGTGCGTGTCCGTCAGGCCGTCGGCGAAGTCGCCCAGGCCCGAACCGAGCACGACCGCGACGTCGGCACCGGCCAAGCCTGCGGCCTCCATCGCGCGGGCCAAGATCACGGCGCGATCCTGGTCCTTCTCGCGATCTTGGGTCTTGTCGCGATCGGGTGATTCGGTGCGCTCGCTCACAGGAACATGCCCGCGATCGTCGCCGTCATCCAGGATGCGAACGCGCCGCCGAGCATGGCCTTCAGGGCGAACTTGGCGATCTGGCCGCGGCGCTCGGGCGCCAGGGGCGAGATGCCGCCGAGTTGGATGCCGATCGACGCGAAGTTGGCGAAACCGCACAGCGCGTAGGCCGCCATCTTGGCGTGGCGCGGGTTGAGGGCGCCCTCGGTCTTCATGCGCGCCAGGTCGCCGAACGCGACGAACTCGTTCACGCCGATCTTGGTGCCGAGGAGCGTCCCGAAGGACTGGCATTCGGACCAGCCCTGGACGCCCATCAGCCAAGCGACGGGCGCGAAGACGTAGCCGAAGATCCGGCCGAGGCTGAGCGGAAGCGCTTCTCCCGTGAGTTCGTTCACGCCGAGATCGATGAACCCCAGGAAGTGGTTGATCAGCGCGACGAGCGCCACGAATCCGATCAGCATCGCAAGCACGTTCAAGAACAGGCTCAGGCCGTCCCCGATGCCTCGCGCGGCGGCGTCGATGAGGTTGGTCGGTCCGTCGGGGTCCTCGACCTTGGCCATGTTCACGACGCCGGCCGTGGTCGAGACCTCGGTCTCGGGGACCATGATCTTGGCCAGCACGAACGCTGCCGGAGCGGACATGAAGCTGGCTGCGAGCAGGTGCCCCGCGAACTCCTCGCCGAGGATGCCGATGTAGACCGCGAGCACGGAACCCGCGATCGTCGCGAAACCTCCGGTCATCAGCGCCATCAGCTCGGACTTGGTCATCGTCTTGACGTAGGGCTTGACCACGAGCGGCGCCTCGGTCTGTCCGACGAACACGTTGGCCGACATGGCGAGCGACTCGGCGCCCGACACGCCCAAGAGCTTCGTCATCACCTTGGCGAAGACCCAGATGATGCGCTGCATCACGCCCAGGTAGTACAGGATCGCCATCAACGCCGAGAAGTAGATGATGGTCGTCAGGCCCTTGAGGCCGAGCGAGACGATGTCGGTGTTGCCTGGGTTGTCCGCGGCCGAGATGTGCCACGGATAGTCGCTGTAGAAGGCCAACTCGGTCGGCGGCTCCTGCGCTTCCTCGTCCCAAGCCGGCTCGTGATAGAAGCCGGTCAGCGGGCCGAACACCATCTCTGCCCCATCCTCCCCGAATCCCAACAACGTGACGGCCTGTGCGGAGACCCATGCGAGGACGCCTCCACCTTGCTCCTCCTCCCAGGCTGCGGCTTTCGCATCATCGGCCGGGTGCTCGACCGTGGACCCACCTTCCAGGGTCTCCGTCCAAGCCTTGCCGTCCTCACCAGGTTGGATCACGCGTTCCCCCTCGATGAGCATCCAGCCCAGGAGAACTTGCAGCGCGATGCCGGCGATGACGAGGCGCAGGTTCACGCGACTCTTGTGAGCGGACATCAGCCAGGCGACGCCACAGAAGAAGGCGAGGCCGAGGAGGGCGCGGAGGATCAGCATGTGGGGGGAGTCGAGCCGGAGCCTGGCGGAGTGCGAGGGGCCTTGGGTGGCCGGAGGGGCGCGTCATCCTAGGGGGAAGGCCCGAGGCGCGCCGGTCCAAGTCCGTGGACCAAGACCTGCATGGGGCCGATCGATGCCGTCTTTCCGCCTATTCGGCGTCGGAAAGGCGCTCGATGAGGGCCGGCAGGTGCTTCCCGTCGCCATCGAGCGTGATCGAGGCCAGCAACTGTTCACGGGCCTCCTCGAGGCCATGGCCAGCGCGGTGATGCAGCTTGACCAGGGTCTCGCCGGCCTTCACCTCGGCCCCGGGGTCCGCCAACCACTCGAGCCCGACGCCCATGTCGACGTCGTCCCCTGGGAGCCGGCGTCCCGCTCCGAGCGCCATGGCGGCCAGGCCGATGCGCCGGCAATCGACGACGGTCAGGACTCCTGTGCCAGGCGCCTGGAACTCGTCGACGTCGGGCGCGCTCGGCAGCAAGGAGGGGTCCTCGATGACCTTGGCGTCGCCGCCCTGGGCGACGACCCCCTTCACGAACGCTTCGAACGCACTGCCGTCGGCGCGCACGGCGTCGAGCCTGGCGCGGGCCGTGAGCGGGTTCGGCGCGACGCCGCCCTGGACGAGCAGGTCCGCGCCCAGTTCGCGCGTCAGCTCCCAAAGATCCTCGGGGCCTTCCCCGCGCAGCGTCTCGATGGACTCCGCGACCTCGTTCGCGTTGCCGATCGCGACGCCGATCGGGCGATCCATCGCGGTCAGCTGCGCGCTGGCTCGCAGCTCGAAACGGGAGCAGAGGCCCAGGATCGTGCGCCCGAGCTCGCGCCCCATCTCGACGTCCTTCAGGAAGCCGCCCGACCCGACCTTGATGTCGAGCACGAACCCGTCGAGACCTTCCGCGAGCTTCTTGGACAGGATCGAGCTGGCGATCAGCGGGATCGACTCGACCGTCGAGGTGCCGTCGCGCAACGCGTACAGCTTGCGGTCGGCGGGCACGAGCGTCGCGGTCTGCGCAGCGATGACCCAACCCGCTCGATCGATGGCGCGATCGATGGACGCCTCGTCCAGGACGGTGCGCAGCCCAGCGATGGCTTCCATCTTGTCCAGCGTCCCACCGGTGTGCCCGAGGCCGCGGCCCGAGATCATCGGCACGCGCACGCCGCACGCGGCCAACGCGGGCGCCAGAACCAGCGAGACCTTGTCCCCGACGCCGCCCGTGGAGTGCTTGTCGAGCCTAACCGGCCCGGTCCCGCGATCCAGCTTGCCGCCCGAATCGAGCATCGCGCGCGTCCAGGCGAAGAGTTCCTCTCCGTCCAATCCGTGCTGGAAGATCGCCATCAGAAGCGCCACGGCCTGAATATCGGGCACGGAACCGTCCGCGACGCCGGCGACGAACGCCTCGAGGTGCGCGGGATCGCAGCGCCCGCCGTCCCGCTTCGTACGAATCGTCTCGCGCGGGTCGATCACTGCTGGAAAGCGGGCAGGAACGAGGTGCCGACGACCGGGGACAGCCCGAACGCCTCTTCGACCGTGGCGCCGAGGTCCGCGAACGAGGAGCGCGTGCCCAGGTCGACGCCGGGCTTCACGCCGGGGCCGATCACCAGCGCGGGGACGTACTCGCGCGTGTGATCGCTCGAGTCGTAGAAGGTCGGGTCGTTGCCGTGGTCGGCGGTCATCAGGACGAGGTCGTCCGGGCGCAACTTCGCTTCGAGTTGAGCCAGTTGGCCATCGAACGTCTCGAGCGCGGCGCGGTACCCCTTGGGGTCACGGCGATGCCCGTAGAGCGAGTCGAAATCGACCAGGTTCAGGAACACCAATCCGCCGTCCAGCTCGTCCGCGAGCTGCAGCGTGTGCGCCATCCCGTCGTCGTTGCCCTCGGAGTGAACGCTGCGCGACACGCCGCGACCCGCGAAGATGTCGCTGATCTTCCCGACCCCGATGGTCGGAACGCCCGCCGCCATCAAGCGATCGAGAGACGTGTCGGTCGGCGGCGGCATCGACCAGTCCTTGCGGTCGTAGGTGCGCTGGAACGCGCCGGGCTCGCCGATGAACGGGCGAGCGATGATGCGGCCGACGTTCAGGCGATCCAGGACTTCGCGCGCAACGCGGCAAACGTCGTACAAGCGCTCCAATCCGAAGGTTCCCGTGTGTGCCGCGATCTGGAAGACGCTGTCGCCGCTGGTGTAGGCGATCGGTTTCCCGCTCGCCATGTGCTCGGGCCCCAGCGCGTCCAGGATCACGGTTCCCGACGCGGGGTAGTTCCCGAGCCAACCGTCGATGCCCGCGCGCTCGGCGATCTCGGCCAGGATGTCCGCCGGAAATCCGTCCGGGAACAACGGGAAGGCCGTGTCGAGCGGGCAGCCCATCATCTCCCAGTGTCCGGTCGGCGTGTCTTTGCCCGGCGAGACCTCGGCCATGCGACCGAACGCTCCCTCGGGTGCGTCGACGGCGCCGAGCGAATGGACGCCCTCGATGTTGCCGAGGCCGATGGCGCGCAGTCGCGGTGCATCCAGTCCTCCGGCAGCTTCGACCAGGTGGTCCAGGGTGTGCGCAGCCTCATCGCCGAAGGACGCCGCATCGGGTGTGGCGCCGACTCCGAGCGAGTCCAGGACGAGAACGAAGACGCGTCGCACAGGGTCCTTAGGTAGCGGGTGTCCGCGCGACCTGGATCAGGCGCTCGATCTCGGTCTCGAGTTCGTCGCACCACTCCTCGCCGAAGTCGCGCTCGAGCAGGTCGCGCTCGGCGAACTCCCACCGACCGGATCCAGCGTCGAAGTCGAATTGGTAGTCGTGCGGGCTGCCGTCGTCCTCGGTGACGACGATGTAGACGACGCTGCTGCTACGGTCGAGTTCGGCGGTCCAGGTGGCCATCGGGCAAGTCAGCTCTTGGGCGCTTCCGGGGGGGGAGAGTCGGGGAGTCGAAGGCGGCCAGGAAACTCAGCCGCCACGGCCCCCTAGAATAGCGACCGGATGCACCTCCGGCGGTCGTCCTCACCATTCGCATGTCGCAACTTCGCCCCCATCCGGTTTCGATCTGGCCCGTCTGGCTCGTGGCCACCGCCTGCCTGATGGGCGGTTGCTCCTCGTGGAAACACGCGGAGACCTTCGAGGGCTGGACGCTGTACCGGGCTCCGGGCGTGCTGCTCGAGGTCGACGACTGGCAGGCGGCCTTCGAGCCGGCGCTCGAAGTGGTGGAGCGCGAGTTCGGGCCCTTCCAGAACGCGATCCGGGTCCATGCCTGGCAGGGCAGCGTCACCCTGGCCGAGAACGGTCGCCGCGTCGTGCACCAGGACGGCGAGGGCGTCCAGGACGTACCTGGGATCGGGCCGGCACGCGTGCAGGGCTATCACGCTCGCGGCGGGGTCGGACCCTGGAGCCGTAGCGGCGTGTTCCTGGGCATGCCCGACGCCGGGACCGCGGTCCACGAGCTCATCCACGCGCGTCTCGCCGAGGAGCCGGAGCGCTTGCCGCTGTGGTTCGAAGAGGGCATCGCCACCTGGTTCGGCGACGGCGCGCTGCGGAACGGCACGTGGACCATCGACGGCTTCGCGTGCTGGCCGTGGCGCGAACTGCGCTCGAATCCGCTGACGGACGAGCAGCTGGAAGCGCTCCTGGGCTTGAGTCCCTTGGACGACACCAGCGTGCGCAACAACGTGCTCGTCCACTTCATCGGTTGGGCGGTCGTGTTCGACCTGGCCCTGGAAACGGGTTCGACCGATTGGCGGGTCTGGCAGGCTCGCTTCGACTGGAGCGATGTCCTGGCGGACGCGCGGCAGAGGCTCGAACGAACTCTGCGGTCGAGCACCCCCGGGCACTGGATGCGGCGGCTGAAGGACACGGATCCTGATGTGCGTTTCGCCGTGGCGAAGGGCACCTGGAAGCTGCAGAGCCTGGTGATCGTGGAGGCCCTGGTTTCGGCTCTAGAGGTCGAAACCGAGCCGGAAGTCCAGATTGCGCTCGCCGTCAACCTCCTCGCTGCGGCCAATGACTTGAACCTGAACGGCCCGACGGCGTGGCGGGTTCGCACAGCCGCGCGGGCCACGTTGCAGGCCGCCGAAGTCCCGGACCCGGCTGAGCAGGAGGCGATCCGTGTGCTGTTCCAGGGTCGCGTCGCAGGGCAGGGCAACAACGGCGACGCGCTCGAAGCCCTGCGCCGATTCTGGGCGGAGTGAATTCGGCTCTACGCGGTGGCGCGCTTGCGGACCCTTGGGTCAGTTCGGTCGGAATGCCTGACCGCGCAGACAGGGGCGCACGAAGAACGGGGCGAGCGGCATGTCCTCGTCGATCCGTTCGTCGATGAGGAAACCGGCCGCTTCGATGTGCCGCCCGGTCGAGCGCGTCAGCCGACATCCGTCCGCCCACAGCCGCCACGCTGGCTCCAAGATGTGCTGGAACACCTTGCGCCACCCACCGTCGTGCGCGACGTGCTCGAGGTAGATCAGCCGTCCGCCTGGCTTCAGAACGCGGAACATCTCGTTCAAGCAACCGTCCAGGTCGGACACGGAACACAGCACGAGCGTGCAGACCAACGTGTCGAACGTGGCGTCCTCGAACGGCAGCGACTCGGCCGGTGCGTCGATCACCTCTGGAGCGAGGCGATGCTGCGCCGCGCGAACCTCGAGGGGTGCCCGCATATGCCGACTGGGCTCCGCGGCCACCAAACGGGTCACGGTGGCGGGGTAATGCGCCAGGTTCAGGCCGGTCCCGCTCCCGACCTCGAGGGTGACGCCGGAGGCCGGGCCGAGCAGATTCGCCCGCCATGCGCGCAACCCGGCATCCTCGGCCCCCTGAAGAACACGGTCGTACATGCGAGCGAAGAGCCGGCCCATACCCAGAGAATAGGCCCTGAAAGTCACGTCCAGGGCATGTCCGCATCGATTCCGGGGCCTTCGCAGCACCCTTCTGGGGTTCGTCGGCGAATAATGTCCGGTCGCCACGTAGCTGCGAGACGGCCCTGTGCGACCCCCAGCACACGTCGGCCCCGTCCAGCTCTCCGCCGGGCCCCCCGCATGGACACTCCGCGCGGGGAACTGCCCTTCCGGACAGCCACCCAAGAACCCTCCCTTCTCTGCCTCACATTCGGAGTCTCCGATGAACACTCGATTCGCTTTCACCGGCGCGACCTTGGCCCTCGGCCTCGTCGCCTTCATTCAGCCCAAGGACGCGATCACCTTCGCCGTCGCCGAGGGCACCACCTTGAACAAGGAGATCTCGACCACGCTCGAGTTCTCCCTCGACGATCTGATGATCGAAGTGGGCGGTCAGGAGATCGACCCCTCGATGATGATGGACGGCGGAGACATCGGGGATGCCAGCGGCTCCGTCGAGCTTCTCCTCGACATCACCGACGAGTACCTCGAGATGGGCAAAGCCCGTCCGAACAAGCTGAAGCGCACCATCAACAGCCTCAACGTCGAGTGGGAAGCCGGCACGGGTGACTCCGGTTCCGAAACGACGGACGAACTCGAGGGCAAGGCCATCACCTTCACCTGGGACGCCGAGAAGAACGGCTACTCGAGGGAGCTCGCGGAAGAGGACGAGGACGTCAAGCCCGAAGACCTCGAGATGCTCGCCGAAGACATCGACATGCGCATCCTGCTGCCCGGCAAGGACGTCGAAGTGGGTGACACCTGGGAAGTCTCCGGTCTCGCCGTCGCTTCGATCCTGCTGCCCGGCATCGACCTCGAGAAGGCCACCGCCCGCGCCGAGGAAGAGATGCAAGAGGACCTGCCGGTCGAGCTCGAGGAGTTCTACGGCGGCCTGGTCGACGGCATGACCTGGACCTGCACCTACGCCGGCACCCGCGAGGCGGACGGCGTCTCCCTGCAGGTCATCACCATCGAGAGCGAGATCGAGCAGAACCTCGACTTCTCCGACCTGCTCCTGGAACTGATCGAGTCGAACATGCCCGGCGAAGCGTCGGTCGACCTGTCCTTCGTCGTCGAACTGGCCGGTGAGGCCAATGGCGAGCTCCTGTGGAACGGCAAGGCCGGCCACTTCGCCGCCATGGACATGGAGATCGAGATGGTCATGGTCCTGAACGCCGAAGGTTCCATGGACATGCAAGGCATGGTCCAGGGCGGTGCGATCGAGGCCGAGGCCTCCATGAACCTGACCCGCAAGGCCACCGCGAGCACCAAGTGATCGCCTGAAGCCGTCGGGTCGATCTCCACGACGGAGGTCGGCGCCGAAGCCACCCACGGGAGGCCGTCCGCATCGCGCGGGCGGCCTCCCGTCGTCATGGAATCGGGCTTCACGGGCCCGGGAGGCGGGGAAACCGGGCCCCCACATCCGGATCGGACTCGCCCAGAGGATCGGGCCCACACAGGGTTTACGCACAAGTCGGAGTGCGGGGTAGCCGAAAGACTACCTCGGTAGTATTACCGGAGTAGTCCTCGTGTCAGCAACCCGCTCACCAGGGCCTCCTCCGCTCCACGGCGTGCACGCCTTGGAACGACCCCTCCGCCCAACGGTCAAGCCCCATGAGTCGCACCCACCAGCTCGGCGAACTTCAACTCGAGATCATGCGCGTGCTCTGGAGCGCTCGCGAAGCCACGGTTGCCGAGGTCCATGTGGCCCTGCAACCGCGCCGCGAACTCGCCCCCACGACGGTCGCCACGATGCTCTCCAAGATGGAGAAGAAGGGCGTGGTCGATCACCGCACCGAGGGCCGGCAGTTCGTCTACCGCCCGACGGTGCCCGAGATCGACGTGCACCGCTCGATGGTCGGCGACCTGACGCGCAAGCTGTTCGGTGGCGATCCGACCGCGCTGGTCCACCACCTCTTGAACGAGCAGGAGATCGATCCCGCTGAACTCGAGTCGATCCGGCGCATGGTCGAGGCCAGTGAAACGGAGCACGGGGACCTGGAGAGCGGGGACGCGGAGGGACGCGCATGATGCCCTCCGATCCGAACATCCTCGCACCCCTGGCTTGGCTCGGCACCTATCTCGTTCACTCGACGATCCTGCTGGGCCTGGCCGCCCTGCTGACGCGGCGCGAACTACGCGCGCGCACGGTCGAGTGGATCTGGAAGTCGGCCCTCGTCGGGTCCCTCGCCACGGCGACGCTGCAGACGTCCCTCGGCCTCGACCCCCTCGGTGCCCAGATCGCCCTCGGAGGTGCCGCCGAGCCCGTCACCGTGACCACTTCGCTGCCGGTACACGCCCTTCCCGGCCCGACCACGATCGCACCGACCCAGGTCGTCCCCACCGTGGTCGCCCAGGCCTGGCCCGCCTTCGCGCTTTGGGCCTGGGTCGTCGGCGGGGCACTCGGTGCGGTCCTGCTGCTGGTCGCCACGCGGCGCCTCCAGATCCGATTGCGCGGGATCGAGGACATCGAGAGCGGCCCCATGCTCGCGACGCTCGAGCACCTGCGCCGGCGCGCTGGCATGCGCCGCAGGGTCCGACTCGCCGTCTGTCCGCGCCTCGACTCCCCGATCGCCCTGGGCGTCTGGCGCCCGACGATCGTGCTTCCGCCGCGCGCGGTACGCGACCTCCCGCCGCGGATGCAGGCGCCGATGCTCGCCCACGAACTGGCGCACGTGGCCCGCTTCGACCCGTTCTGGCTCGATGTGTGCCGACTGCTCGAGTGCGTGGTGTTCCTGCAGCCGCTGCATCGCGTGGCACGACGTCATCTGGCCAGGTGCGCCGAGTTCCGGTGCGACGACTGGGCGGTGCGCGAGACCGGGGACCGGATCGCCCTCGCCCGCTGCTTGACCGAGGTCGCCGGCTGGCTCGGTCGTTCCACACCGCTTCCCGCATGTGGCATGGCCGATCTGCGCTCCCCGCTGGCGGAGCGCGTCCGGCGCATCCTCGATGCCAGCCCGACGCCCGACCGACGCCCGGTGGGTGTGGCGGCGATCGCTCCGGCTCTGATCGCCGCAACGGTGTTGTGGGCTCCCGGCTTCGCGGTCGCCGAATCCGCGCCGGTCGTTCCGAACCTGGAACGACTCCGACTCTTGGAAGCGACCGAACAAGCCCGCACGGACGTCGACGCCATCACCGAGCTGCTGGTGCTCACGCGCCACGAGGTCCGCTCCTTCGAGGGGCGCATCGCCGACCTGAGGGCCGAGACGGAGCGCCGACAGGTTCCCGCGGCGACCTTGGCCCAGCTCGAGCGCCTGCAGCAACGCATCGCGAACCTCGAGACCCGTCACGAACAGATCACTCGACTCCTTGCGCAGCTGACGGAGCTGCGTGCCGAACTCCGAACCCGCTGACCCCCCATGAAGACAGCCATTCTCGCACTCACGATGGTCGGAGCCCTCGCCGGCACGACCCTGAACACCGTCGCCCAGGACCCGAACGACGATCAAGTCATCCAGGAACTGCGCGACGAGCGCAGCACGTTGGCCGCAATGCTCACGGACCTCGAAGCGGACCTCGAACTCACGATGCAGCAACGCTTGGAAGGTCAGGACCAACTCCACTCCTTGGAGTCGAAGCTCACCGACGTTCAGTCCGCCCGCGAAACCGTGCTGATGGAGCTTCAAGCTCTGCGTGAGGAGCTCGATCGATCCATGGTCGAACGGGACATGGTCGCACGCCATGCGAATGAGACGCAGCGCGAAGCCGATGCCCAGATCGCCGCGATGGAACGCGACATCAACCAACGCGAAATGCTGATGGAGCGCGAGCGAGGCGAGATGGAACTGAACCGCGCACGCCAGGAGCTCGACATGGAGCGCGTCGTGCTGGAGCGCCGATTGGCCGAATTGGAGCGCACGACCGTGCAGGACCCTCGGCCGGCTTCGATCACCGCTCCGGCCGCTGCCGCAACGGGTAGCTCCGGCATCACGATCATCATGAATGGGGGCGACCTTCACATTCATGGTTCCACCGACCACGTCACCGTTCAACCCGCCGGCTCTCGCTGAGCGGGCCTAGCACACACCCCTACGAAGGAACTCATCATGCGTACTCCCCTGACCATCGTCGCCGGACTCGGCGTCATCATCACGCCTTGGCTCAACGCCCAGGATTCCGATCCCGAACGGGTTCGCGTCACCCACGAGGCACCCCAGGATCTTGTATGCGAGGACCCCAAGATCGTCGGTACGGTGACCTACACGCCTCCCCAGGAGGGGCTCGTCGGAGGTATCCGGCAGGCTTGGCTCGACGCGCTCGAGTCGGCTTGGAACGACCCGAACCAGACCGATGGAGCCCGCTCTGCGCAGTTCGCCTTCGACCCCGACTCCAGAGAATTCGTGCGTCTGCAGCGCGCCGACCGGATCGACGCCCAAGACCAGCAGGAGGCGGAATTGCGCGCCAAGCTCGAGGCCGTCATCGCACACCGAGGTGCCGAAGCCCGAGACGAGGCCAAGTTGGCACACCTCGCAGTCATGGAGCTTCTCGCCGAACAGAATCCCGATGCGCACCTTGACGCTTGGGTCGCGCAATCCGAGGCCTGGGCACAAGTGCAGGACGCCAAGGACAACCTGCAAACGGCTCATGCGCAACGCGTCGAGCTGCGGAAGCTGCAAGAAGCTCGCGAGCGCTTGATGGACGAGAGTGCGCACCTGAAAGCGCGCGCCGAGCAATTGCGTGAACTTGCGGACAAGCGCGCGCAGATCGAGATCGCAGGTCGTGTACTGGATCAGGACGGCCTCTCCGTCGAACGCGTACGCTTCGAACGCCTGCGTTCCATCGAGCGCGCTGCCGCCCAGGAGGGCTCCAAGCCGCACACTATCACGTTCGCCCGCCCGGCCCAACCCGTTTGGCCCGAGAAGGTGAAGGCTCCCGTGGTGGTCTGGCCGACGCCGGAGTGCCCGCCTTCCGGTTGCACGCCTCCCGAGTGTCCGACGCCGACCTGGCCCGCTCCGACCTCCACGACGTATCGTCCGAACTCCCAGACGGGTGGCGTCACGGTCATCGTCGAGAACGGCGACGTTCACATCTACAACGGCTCGAGCATGGGAGCCAAGGGAGGCGTCAGCCTCGAGGCACGCCCGAACGTTCCGGTCGACCCCCGGACCCGGTCCTGGTTGCCCTCAGGGTCCTCCGGCGTCGATCGCGAGGACGGAGACGGTCCGGAGACGGGTGGTGTGTCGGATGCGTGGACCGAGTTGATCGAATCCACCGGTCACAAGGCCTTCATGATCGGCGGGGACGGAGACCCCGTCGCGGTCGGCGACGCCGAAGGCAGCCTGATCGGTCATACCCCTCAATTGCTCCGGGATTACACGATCGCCTACCTCCAGGACCTGCCCCCCGTGAACCTGGATCCGGGGAATCACAACGTCGCGGAACTGACGGACGTGACGACGGCGGTGGTCGACGACGCGACGATCACCTACCTCCAGGACGTACCGCTGGTGAACCTGGGGACGGGGATTCGCAACCTCGGAGAGCAGCCTTCGAGCGAGATCGCCCGGCGTGCACTCGAAGCCTACGGATCGGCCAACGCCCCCAGCTCGGAGATGGAAGCCGACCTGGTCCTGCTGGAGCTGAAGGTGCTGATGGCCGAGATGCACGCCGAACTCGAGGCCCTGCGCCGCGAACTGGCCGAGATCTCGGACGATGTGAAGCGCTCGCCGCTGAAGTGATGACGCGCTGAACCCAGCTGGCGAAACGGGTCCTTCCCGGGGGGGATCGACGCGGAATCACGCCAGCCGGGGTGGCAGGGGGTCCCCACCCCAACGCTGCCCCTGGACAGCCCCGTCGGCATGCGCCGGCGGGGCTGTCTTCATGCAATCCGAGTGCGCTCATGGGCCCGCACAGGCGGACCGTTTCCGGCTATCCTGGCCGGCTGACCTCCCCGCGAACGAACTCTTCGAAGCGCCCCCCCATGACCGCTGAGACCTTGGCTGAATCCGTGCAGACCCTCGAACGCCCCACCCTCGACCGTCTCCGTCCCCACTTCCAACACTGGCAGACGATCGGTGACATGATCGATCAAGGCATCGATCTGATGCTGAACCTGCGCCAGAGCGGGCACC
>JAJDEX010000451.1 GCA_029259575.1 Planctomycetota bacterium
GCCCCAGATCATATGGTGGAACCATGACGGACGAGACCCTCGAACCCGACGCGGAAGTGCCCTTCGGCGCTGAACTCCTCGAGGCCCTTCGCGCGACCGGACTACCGTTGATCGGCATGTCCTATGCCGAGATCCAGCAGATGAAAGTGCTCGATCGCGAGGGCGCGATCCGGATGTTGCGACGAACCACGGTGTCGTTGCCCTACGCGACGATTCAGATCATGAAGACGAAGTCGCCCCAGGAGATCGCCCAGCTGGTTCACGCGCAACATGCCGCAGTCAACTCCACTCCGGGTAGCGCGATGCCCATCCTGGTCCTGATGACGATGATGTAGGTTCGGGCCTTGCGGGCCGAGATCGGGCGGTAGCGCAGCTTGCGTAGTATCGTGGGACCATGCTCCTCCACCTGCTCACGCTGGCCGCTCTCGCCCCGCAACCGACCGCTCAATCGCTGCTGGCTGCCGTTCCCGACGACGCCCATGCACTGTTGCACTGCAACGACGTCGGCGCGTTCCGGGAACGACTGGAGCGCAACGACTGGTACCGCTTGCTGGGTTCGCCTCATGGCGAGTTATGGTTGTCCGATCTCGCAACCGGGTTCGGTTCCGCGACCCACAGCGACACGGACCAGTTGTGGGCGGTCGCCCAGGCGATCGAGGGCGAGATCGTCTTGTTCGACACCGGTCCCGTCGCGGGCTTCGTCGCGCATCGACCCGACTCGGCGGACGTATTGGTCCACGCGATGCAGGCCTGGCTCCCGAAGGGCGCCGTCGCGGCCCAGAAACGCATCGAGTTGGACGGCGCCATCGTGAACCTCGTCGCCTGGCCGGACGGCCCGCGCGCAGGTCACGTGGCCGCGTTCGTGGATCATCCGCTCGCGCTCGCGCTGTACTCGGGTACCGACCAAGACGCGCTCATGGCCGCCGTCACGACCGGCATCACCAGCTTCGGCATCAAGCGCAACGCGCCTCTGGTCGTGTCGTACTTGGCCGGCGGTGGAGGCAAGAGCGGGGGCGTCGAGGCCTTCCTCGACCTGACGCCTTTCATCGGCGAAGCGGAGGAGGCGTTGCGCGATTCGATCGACGACTTCCTGCCGGATCCGACTCGACTGCTCGGGCTCGAGAAGGGCACGACGGTGCACACCAGCTTCAACGCCTTCCCCGGCACGCACCTCGAGGGTCGCGCGACCCTGAACATTCCCAAGGACACGTTGGCTGCGCGGTTGGCCGAGACGTTTCTTCCGCTCTCACCGACGTTGATCGCGGACCTGCCGGCGGACACGTGGGCGGTTCACGCGATCGGTTGGGACCTGAAACGCTTCTATGCCGTGGCGCGCGCCGCGCTCGAGGCGGCGGATCGCGATCTGCAGGTCGTCGATGCCGGGCTCGACGCCGCGAAGACCATGGGGGGCATCGATCCGATCCAGGACGTGCTCGGTCAGCTCACGGGCGAGTTCGTGCTGTCCTTCCACGAGCCGAAGCCGAATCCGGATTCCTCGAACGACGTATGGTTCCGCCAGCTGATGGTCCTGGGCTTCCGTGCCGGTCTGCTCGACGGCGATCGGTTCCAGCTCGCGCTCGAAGAGCTGTTCGGCGTGGCCGGATTCGATGCGTACCTGAAGCTCGAGGACATCGCCGGCGCAGAGGCCTACATGCTGCCGGACGAGGACGAGTTCGGGGCCATCGATGGCGGCCTCGCCTTCCTGCCGAACCACTTCAGCTTCGCGGCTGCGCGCTACGTCCTGGTCCACCAGCTGCAGGCTCTGGCGCGCAAACCTGGTGCGAGTCTGGATCCTGGTTCGCTCACCGCCGCGGCGATCGGCGAGAACATGGATGCGTGCTTCTTCCTCTGCATCGAGATGACGCCGTTGCGCGCGTTCTTCCTGCGCGACCTGGACCCCGAGCTGCGGTTGCCTCCGCTCGAGGAAGGCCAGCCCGCTCGGGATCCGTTCGACGCTCAGTTCGTCAGCTCGATCCGTCGCACCGCGGCAGGCTTCGAGTTGCGCTTGCAGACACGCTAGCTCCGACCGATGTCCTGTCAGGACGTCGCGTGGATCCGCTGGAGGCCTTTCCACGTGGCCTGGCGGATCCAAAGAATGACGGCGACGTGCAGGAACACGGCGAGGACCGCTCCGATCAGTGCGGTGCCCACAGGCAAGGAGATCGGGGGCGCGAACAGGTAGACGGCGAAGAGGAAGACCATCTTCGCCGCCACCAACACGCTGCCCCAGGCACCTACGACCGCGGCGCCCAGACCCCAGTGCTTGGGCCAGTCCTTGTTGATGCGCGCGAGTGCGGTGAACCCGGTCACGCAGCCGGCGATCAGGAATGGTGCACCCACCATGCATTGCATGAGAACCGTGATCGGAAGGTTCCAGGTTCCGTCCGAGGCCAGCGCGGGGGGGGCGACGATCAGCGTTCCGAAGAGGATGGTGAGCGGGATGACGCCGATGCCGAACAAGATCGCGGAGGCGACAGCAGGTCCCGATAAGGTTCGCTGCACGTCCTGCTGCGTGCTGACCATTCGCGCAGCGGTCCTTGGAACGCTGGAAGGTGTGGAGTCTTCGCACTCTTGAACGAATCGATTGCGCAAGTGGAGCACCACGCCGAAGTCGAGCGCATACAAGGTGAAGAGCGCGATCACCAACGGACCCGCCAGGGGCATCTCACTTCCGCGTGAGATGAAGACCGTGATGAGCAGGCTGATGATGTTCACGACGAGCAGGGCGCTGCCCCACAAGCCGAAGACCGCAGCTCCCGCGCCGAAGCGTCGGGGGTACTCGGATCGAATCGTCCGATAGGACCGATAACCGAGGACGGGTCCGGTCAGCAAAGCCGTAACGAACAAGAGCGTGGGGCCGAAGATCAGCACTTCGGCCGGGGTCTGGCGCACCCACTGGTGGATGTCCTCCTCCGCGAACCCGAGCGCCAAGGTGAATCCAGCCACGATCAGGTACGCGATGCCCGTCGAGCCCGCCGCGGCCAGGGCTTGCAGGGAGAGGCCCGCCTCCGCAGGCTTCGAATCGGGCAGTCGTGGCGTGCCGGCACGATCGCGCTCATTCACGGATTCGAGATCCAACTTCACGTCGGAAGCGTGCTGGTAACGCCGTGCTGGTTCCTTCTCGAGCGCGCGCAGCACGACGTCGTCCATGGCCGCAGTCGCTTCGGAGTGTGCCGAAGGCGGATCGAAACGACCCATCGGGATCTCACCGGTGAGCATCTCGTACAGCACGACGCCCAGGGAATAGATGTCGGCGCGGTGGTCGACCTCGAGTGGACGGTCCAGCTGTTCCGGCGCCATGTAGCGGAACGTGCCCAGCACCTGTTGCGCGCCGGTCAGATTCGCCATCGACAGCGAGGACTCGGACAGCTTCGCCAGACCGAAGTCGGCGATCTTCACGTTGCCCTTGCGGTCGAGCAGGATGTTCTCGGGCTTCACGTCGCGGTGAACGACGCCCTGATCGTGCGCGTATTGCAACGCATCGCAGATCTTGGGCACGAGCGAAAGGGCTTCGCTCGGCGCCAGTTTGCCTGCCTGCAACAGGTCGCGCAGGTTGAGGCCGTCGACGAACTCCATGAGCAGCCAGCCGAAGCCACCGTCCTGGCCGTAGTCGAAGATGGACACCAGGTTCGGGTGGTTCAAGCGTGCGAGAGCGCGTGCTTCGCGCTCGAAGCGGTCGGCGAATTCCTGGTGGTGCTCCGGGTCGGGGTAGACGACCTTCAACGCCACCTCGCGGTCGAGCTTGCGTTGCCGTGCGCGGAACACGGAGCCCATGCCGCCGCGACCGAGCAGTTCCAGGAGCTCCAGGTCCGGCAGTCGCGCTTCGATCTCGGCGCGCAGCTCGAGCTCGTCCTTGGCGCTGCGCTCGTTCGCGTTCGGCGAGCTCGAAGTCGGGTGCAACGAGGCATGCAAGGCGGCATGCATCAGCTTCTTGGGCTCGAGGCCTTCGATCCGGTCGCGGGGTTGGTCGGTCATCTCTGGAGGTTCCGGAAGGGCTCCGCGACGGCGGTGGCCGGCGCGCAGCCTACGACATGTGGGCTGGCGGCCCCGGGAGTGGGGCCTTCACCCCCTTCAGACGGAATCGTGGACGGGGGTTACCGGGAATCCGAACTTCCGTCGCGACTCAGCCTTCGAGGGCCCGGAACAGGTGATCGAGCTCGTCCTCGATCTCCTGCGGCGTCTCGACCGTGCGCGCGACCTCCTCGAGGAGCATCTGCGCGTAGCGTTTCTTGAGTCGGTGCACCGCGACCTTGACCGCGACCGAGGTCATGCCGAACTCGTCCGCGACCGCCGCGTAGCCGCCCTCGACGGACTCGCCGGCCAGGGTGGGTTTCAGCCGCTCGAACAGGCCCTCCCGCAAGACTTGTTCTGCGCGCACACGTTCGAGGCCCCGGCGCAGCACGGAGTGAGCCCACTGCCGCTCGAACTCGCGTTCCGGTGTGCGCTCGTCGGCCGGTTCGAAGTGCCCCGTGTCGTCGTCGAACTCGATGCCCACGAAGCGCTCGCCGCCGCCGCGTTTGAGCGCCCGTTCCTTTTCGCGCTCGTTCGCCAAGAAGTGCTTCACGCACGCCAACAGGTAGGCGCGGAATCGGCCCCGTGTCGGATCGAGTCCTTGGAGGTCGAGGCGCTCGAGGAACTGGGCGAAGAAACCTTGGGTCAGGTCACGCGCCGTGTCCTCGTCATGTCCGCGACGACGGATGAATCCGTGGATCGGACGCCAATAGGTGGCGCACAGTTCCTCCAACGCCTCCGCCGAGTTTGGCTTCGCACCACCCGCATTCAGGACGACGCTCCAGTGCGTCGTCAGGAATCGTGAGGGGCCAGGAAGGTCCGAGGGCGAAGGCATGCCCCGAACGGTACCGCGATCAGGGCGTCCCGGCACCCAACTGCTCGACCAACCAAGGAACGACGGCTCCCAGCATCTGCGGGAGCCCACCTTCCGTGAAGGAATGGTCGACGTCGTCCAGAACCACCAGGCTGGCGTTCCAGCCCGCGACCGCCAGCACGTCGCGCGAGTGCGTGAACGGCACGATGTCGTCCGCCGTGCCGTGAACGAGCAGCCACGGAACGTGGATGTTCCGCGCTCGGCTCACGATGGTATCGAGCTGCACCAGGTCGTCACGGAGCGCGAAGGAGTAGGGGCAGTGCGGCTTGTCCAGCATCGCATCGCCCTCGTTCAGGTGTCCGAACACGCGCTCGACGAACTCCCGCGTGTGTGCGATCGCGGCCAACGACACGAGGCAGTGGATGCGGTCGTCGATCGCAGCGCGCAACGCTCCGACGGAGCCGCCCATGCTGTGCCCGACGTAGCTGACGCGCTTGCCTTCGAGCGCATCGATCACGGAACCCAGGTCCGCGACCTCCTTGGTGATCGTCGAGTCCGCGAACGAGCCTTCGGATTCCCCGTTGCCCGAGAACGCGATGCGGAGGGTCGCGATGCCCTGGACCGCGAGGGCGTTGGACAACGCTTCCGACCAAGGCCGCTCCTTGTCGGACGTGACGCCGTGACCCAGGACGACGACGTCGTTCGTGGACCCGGGCGTGTAGGTGAAGGCGATGCGTTCGCCGTGTTCGTTGCGGATCTCGGTCAATGGCATCATTGCTGGTGCAAGCTTACTCGGGATCGTGCGAACCCTGAAAGGGGCTGGGGTCGGCCTAGCGGGATTCGCGATTGGCCCTAACATGTCTATCCCTGAACCGCTCCCTATCCATCATGCTCCACAGAACCTTGATCACCTTGATCAGCGCAGCTGCGTTGATGTCGTCCGCACTCTCCCAAACCACGATCGGAACCAAGGGCGCGAAGATCGATTTGAACAACGAATGGAAACGGGCTGAACTGACCACCGACCTTGGTCCGGACCAGTTCGCCGGAACCGGGGAGAATCGCGGACAGTTCTTCTTCCTCCTGGAGAACGAGGGACTGTTCATTGAAGAGAACGATCTGCATCTCCTGGCCGAAACCATGATCAGTGGTATGGAGCTCATGGGTGACGATCTGGATAGGGGAAAGGTCCGCCACTCCATGTTGGGAGGGGCTCGATTCGCACAGGTTGGTGCGGACGCCGAGATGCAGGGCATGGAACTGCGTTATGAGATCGCCGTCGTTGCCAGGGACGGCCTCGCGTACGTGATCGTCTCATGAGGTGTTCAGTCCAAGTCTGGAAACCTCGACAAGATCGTTCGGGATCTTGCTGGAGCGATCGAATATCCGGGCCCTAAGACGAAATGGGGCAAGTCCACACAGCCCGAACGTAAGAAGGTGCGATTGGGGCATGACGTCATCTCGTTCGTGTATCAGGAGTCTGTCTTGACCCCGGCGCACGATCCCGGCGATGCGCTCTTCATGGTGACCACTCCGATGGAGGACTTTGCATTCGCAGTTCTGGAAATGACCAAGACCGACTCCTTGGACGAGGAATGCCGGGCCATCTGCTCCGTGATGGTCACGGATCTGGAAACACTGAATCAAGAGTCCCGCGAAGTCCTCGTGATCGACGGGAAATCGTGCTTGCGCACTCAAGTCAGTTTCATGGAACAGGGCAAGATGGGGGCCGACCTGATTCAGATCGACCTCGGCGATGGCAGGCTCGCAGACGTTCGTTTGACCTACAGTGGTGAAGCCAGTCGTTGGCAGGAGTATCGCGACCAGTTCGTGTCTTCCATTCGAATCGAGTCCCAACTTGTCGATAACCCGTTCCCGGTCCGAGGGGCGGATCCTCAGGTCTTCACGCTCAATCCCAATCAAAGGGACATCATCGATGGCTCGGCCGTACTGGGGCGCGTGCCGGATTACCCCAATCACGTTGCGAGCACCAAAGAGGGGTTTCTCGTTGCCGCTTATGAGGGGATCTGGCGTATTCCTGCGGATGGCTCGGAGAAGCATGCGTTGCTGGAGGCTCCGGAGTATTCAAGCTATCGTTGCATCGCGGACACTGGGCGCAAGCAGTACACGATCAGCGATGAAGGCATCCTGCAGAGCCTGCGTAACGGCGGAACCAGGGCAACCTCTACAGAAGCCATCTGGCTCGATTCGTCCGCGGACGGAACGCTGTTCCTGTTGAGGCCGATCATCGAGGAACCTGTGCCGGGGTTCATGAATACTCCGAACCTTGGGCACGAGTTGATCACGCGGAGTCTGGGTGGTCGCGAGGAGGTGGTCCTCAGGACCCAGCACGGAAACACGCCCCGCTTCGCGATTTCCGCCAAGGG
>JAJDEX010000452.1 GCA_029259575.1 Planctomycetota bacterium
GTCGGCGACGCGGACCAAGGCTTCGAGCGTGACCCCGCTGCCGGTCCACCCGGGGCGCTGGGCGGTGACGTGGAGGATGCGATCGCTCATGGAGGAGAGCCTATCCTCCCCCTCGGACCACGCCAGGACATCCCCCGCCGAGGCCCTCCCCGGAGCCCGAATTCAGGGCGTTCACGGCGCTGGATTCACGAGCATACGAGGCCCCCACCGGGTTCAATGGAGATCCATGCTCGCCAACGCCCTGCTCACCCTCAGCGTCGCGCTGCTCTTCCTGGGGTCGTTCAAGTCCCTGAAGGTGATCCAGATCTTCGGTCGCCGCAGGGGCGGTCTGTGCTTGGGCATCGGCATGGCGGGTGCTGGCCTGTTCTTCTTGCCCGATGTCTGGCGCGTCTGGCAACCCGGGGAGGAACCCATCGCCCTGGGACGCGCAGCGATCGGGCTCTTCATGTCGCTCTGCCTGTACCGCGGCATCTCGCATCTGGCCCGACAGTTCAACGCCGGGCCCGACAGCGCGGAGGCGCTCCGCAGCGTCGAGGATGCGCTCGAGGAGAGCGAGTCGCGCTATCGCTCCATGCTGGCGGCCATGACAGAAGGCGCGATCCTGCGGGACGGAGAGGGGCGCGTGCTCGCGGTCAACGCTGCGGCCGAACGCCTGCTGGGACGACGCGGCGAGGAACTGAAACGGCTTGCCGAGGACCCGTCCGAGGAGCGCCTGCTGGCCGCTGACGGATCCGAGATGGACCCGCGGGACCTGCCCAGCTTGGTCACGCTACGAACCGGAAAACCGATCCGTGACTTCACGATCGGCGTCGGTCGCCCGGATGGGCAGTTCGTGTGGCTCAAGATCAACTCGACGCCGCTGATTCGTCGTGGTGCCGCGCGGCCACACGGCGCGATGTCCACGATGACCGACGTCACGGAAGCACGACACATCGAGGAGGAACTGCGACGATCGCATGAACGCACGGCCGCGATCCTCGAGAGCATCACGGACGGATTTCTCAGCGTCGATCGACAGTGGCAACTCGAGTTCGTCAACTCGTCGGCCGCGGACATGCTGGGTGTCCATGCCGAGGACCTGCACGGCAAGGATCTGTGGGAGGCGCTCCCGGACATTCGGGGAAGCAGTCTCGGCGCTCACTTCCGAGCCGCCATGGACAACGACGAGGTCGTGCACTTCGAGGAGTACTTCGAGAGTGGAGCGGAGTGGTTCGCAGGCACGGTCTATCCCTTCGAGGGTGGCATCTCGCTGTACTTCCGCAGCGTCACCGACGAGCAGAAGGCGCGCCAGGCCTTGAGCGACAGCGAAGATCGCTTCCGCACGCTGGCCGAGAACGTGCCGGTCGTCGTCTTCCTCTGCGACCCTTCGCCGGGATACCGGATCCTCTTCCTCAGCGAAGCGGTCTTCAAGCTCACGGGCCGCCCACGCCAGGACTTCCTCTCCGGGGACATCAGCTTCGAAGAGCTGTACCACGGGGACGACCTTCAAGGCGTGCTGGCCGAGGTCGACGCTGCGCTGGCCGAACGTCGCTCCTACTCCCTGACCGTTCGGATCCGCCATATGGACGGCACCTGGCGTTGGGTCGAGGAGATCGGTGTCGGCGTGTTCAAGGAGAACGAGCTGCTGTACCTCGAGGGCTACTTCGTCGACGTCACGGAGCGCCGTCGCGTGCACGAGCGCCAGAGTCTGATGATGGCCGAGCTCGACCATCGCGTGAAGAACAACATCAGCACGATCATGGCGCTCGCCCAACAGACGCTCGCTCGATCCGCGGACCTGACCGAGTTCAGCGAGAGCTTCATGGGGCGCATCGGCGCGATGGCGCGCACGCACGAGGCGTTGGCCGCGACGCGCTGGGACGGTGTGGTTCTGCGCGACGTGTTGCGCTTGACTCTGGCACCGTACGTCGGCCTGGTCGATGGTCGCATCGAGTCCGAGGGCGAGGATTTCTCGCTCCCCGCCGCCGCTGCGGCGCCGATCGGACTCGCCTTGCACGAATTGACCACGAACGCGGTGAAGTACGGTGCCTTGTCCCACGAGTCCGGGCAGTTGCACATCCAATGGCGGCGCGATGGCGACGACGTCCTGGTCACGTGGACCGAGCGCGACACCGGCGCCAACGGTCGACCCGTGCCGCAGCCCGCATCCCATGAACGACCTTGTGCGGGGGGTCTGGGGATGACCCTCCTGCGGGGGCTGATCGAGTACGAGCTGGGCGGCACCGTGCGTCACGAACTGACGCCCGAAGGCCTCACCTGTGAGTTGCGCATCGGCCTCGTCGACCTGCGTGACGACGGCGGTCGACTGCCGTGACCACGATCCATCTGCACGCGCGCCCTGCGCCCCAGGACGCCGACAGCGCGCGGCGCATCGCGGCGCGCTCCAAGGCCGCCCGAGTCGAGCGGGACGCGAGCGCCCGATCCGCGGGGTGCGACACCGTCGATTTCGCACAAGCCGCGGACGGTCGCCCGCTGCCGACGGGACGCTGGCACTGGTCGATCAGCCACGGTCGCGATTGGGTCGCGGGCGCCGTACACGTGACCCCCATCGGCATCGACGTCGAGCGGATCCACCTGCGCCCGAAGCTCCTCGAGCGCGTCCTCGACGCCAAGGAGAGCGAGCTGCTCTCGGGTCACGAGCCGGACCACGCGTTCATCCGCGCCTGGACCGGCAAGGAGGCCGTGGTCAAGGCGAGCGGCGTGGGGCTCCAGGACCTCAGCCACTGCAAGATCGTCGCCGTCGACGGGCCCGAACGCCTGTGGCTCGAATGCCATGGGGAACGCCTGCGGGTCGACCAGCGGACGCATGCGGGCCACGTCCTGGCCGTTCACGCTCCGGGCCTCGACTGGAACGTGGCCTGGCACCTGCACTGAGCGGCCTCGCGCCTCGTTCCGCACGCCGCCCTCGGCTATCCTCTGCGCCCCGCCCCAGCGCGCGTCCGACCGACCGCCGTGGTGGCCCCAGCCATGCCCATCGACCGCCTAGGTTCTGAAAAGGACCCCGTCCAAGTCCTGCGCGCCTCCACGCCTCTCGAGGACGCGTACACCGATGCCGCCAGCCGCACGGCCGGTCTGGGCGAGCTCTGGCCCTTCGCGCCCCACTTCTTCGAGGTGGACGGCGAGTTCCTGCACTACATCGACGAAGGCCCACGCGATGCGCCGGTGCTTCTGTGCGTGCACGGCAACCCGACGTGGGGCTTCATGTGGCGCGAGGTCGTGCGCGAGTTCTCGGACCGGTTCCGCGTGATCGTTCCGGACCACATGGGCATGGGCCTGTCGGGACGACCGCACGACTGGGACTACTGCCTGGCCGGCCATCAGGCAGCGCTCGAGTCGCTCGTCGAATCGCTCGACCTGCGTGACGTGTCGCTCCTGGTCCACGACTGGGGCGGACCGATCGGACTGGGCGTCGCGGCCAAGCACCCGGAGCGCTATGCGCGCTTCGTGATCGCGAACACCGGCTGCTGGCCGGAGGGCCCGATGCCTTGGGGCCTGCGCATCGGCAAGTTGCCGCTCATCGGCAACCTCGCCATTCGAACGATGGGTGTCATGGACGGCCTCGTGTCGGCGCTGTGCACCACGCGCGGGCTCACCCCCGACGTGGCCAGCGGCTTCCGCGCACCGTACGGAGGCTACGGGGATCGCGCTGCCATGCACGCGTTCGTCGAGGACATTCCGCTGTCGCGCCGACACCGATCGCACGACACGTTGGCGCGCGTCGACGCGGCGTTGCCCGCGCTGGCCGCTCGCCCCACGATGCTGCTTTGGGGCATGCAGGACTGGGTCTTCACGCCCGCGTTCCTGCGTGGATTCCGCGAACGCTTCCCGCGTGCCCAGGTGCACACGTTCGAGGATGCCGGGCACCTCGTCTACGAGGATGCGCGCGGACCGTGCCTCGACCGACTGCGCCACTTCTTCCACACGACGGGTGCCGTCGCGTCCCCCGAACGCGAGACGGCGCAGGCCTGACATGGCGGACCCTTACGCAGCCTTCGGCGTCCTGCCCGAACGCATCAACGTCTCGCGGCGATTGATGTTGCATGCTCGGGAGGCGCCGGACCGCCCCGCCGTGATCGTGCCGGGCCCCAAGGGGCTCGACATCACCACGTATGCGCAACTGAATGCGCGCTCCAGTCGGTTGGCCGGCGGCTTGATCGAATTGGGCGTGAAACCCGGCGACCGCACCTGCGTGTTCGTGAAGCCGGGAGCCGACCTGGTCACCATCGTCTGGGGCCTGTGGAAGCTCGGCGCCGTGCCGGTGCTCATCGACCCGGGCATGGGCCGCGAGCGCATGTTGTCGTGCCTCGAGCGCATGGCGCCGCGCGTCTTCATCGGCATCCCCAAAGCCCACCTGGCGCGCAAGCTGTACCCGGCCGCGTTCCAGACGATCGAGATCAGCATCACCGTCGGCTCCAGCTTGCTCGGCGGCCTCTTGTCGCGCGGCTCGACGCTGGCCAAGGTCGAGAAGGCGGGCACGGACGTCATCGAGCCGCACGACACTGCGAACGACGATCCTGCTGCGATCCTGTTCACGTCCGGCAGCACGGGGCCGCCCAAGGGCGTGCACTACACGCACGGCATGTTCGAAGCCCAGGTGCGCGCGCTCGACAAGCTGTACGGGTTCGAGCCGGGCGAGATCGACTTCTGCGGCCTGCCCGCGTTCGCGTTGTTCGACGCGGCGCTCGGCATGACCAGCGTGTTCCCGCCGATCGACCCGTCCAACCCCGAGTCCTGCGACCCGGCCGAACTCTTCGCGCTGTTCGAGAAGGTCCGCCCCTCGACCGCGTTCGCCTCGCCCGCCGTGTGGCGCCGCTTGATCCCGTGGTGCGTCGACAACGGCTACAAGCTCGAGGGCCTGCGCCGCGCGCTGACCGCCGGCGCACCGATCCCGCCCAAGCTGGTGCGCGACTTCCATCGCGTGCTGCCGATGGACGGCGACCTGCACACTCCCTATGGCGCGACCGAGGCCTTGCCCGTGTCGAGCGTCTCGGGTCGCGAGATGATCCCGGATCTCGAGACACGCGTCCTGCAGGGCGAAGGGACGCCGGTCGGTACGGTCGCGCCCGGCATCGACCTGCGCCTGATCCGCGTGACGGACGATCCCATTCGCGAATGGTCCGACGACCTCGAGGTTGCGAAGGGCGAGATCGGTGAGGTGGTGGTTCGCGGACCCGTCGTCACGCATGCCTACGCCGAGGACGCCTCCGCCACGGCCGCTGCGAAGATCCCCTCCTCGCTCGGCATCTGGCATCGCATGGGCGACCTGGGCCAGATCGACGAGAACGGTTGCCTGTGGTTCCTGGGGCGCAAGAGCCAACGCTTGATGACCCGACTGGGCCTGCGCACGCCGGTCCCGACCGAGAACGTCTTCAACACCCACCCGCGTGTACGGCGCACGGCGCTGGTCGGCGTCGGACCCGCAGGCGAGGAGATGCCCGTGCTGATCGTCGAACCGGTCCCGGGCGAGTTGCCCAAGTCCAAGGTCATGACCGATGCGTTCGCCAACCAGCTCAAGGTGATCGGGCGCAAGTGCAAGGTCAGCTCGGACATCGAGACGTTCCTCTTCCACCCTGAGTTCCCGGTCGACGTGCGCCACAACAGCAAGATCCACCGCGAGGAGTTGAAGGACTGGGCGCAGGAGCAGTTCCGGTGAGAGTGGTGGTCACGGGGGGCGCAGGCTTCCTCGGCGGAGCGATCGTCCAGCAACTGATCGCACGCGGCGATGAAGTGCACTCGGTCTCGCGTGGGCATCACGCACACCTGGCCGAGCTCGGCGTGGCGAGTTCCCAGATCGACCTGGGCGACCCGGGGGCGGCCTCGCTGCTGGAGCCCGTGTTCGCCGGCGCCGACGTGGTGTTCCACTGCGCCGCCAAGGCTGGCGTCTGGGGAACGCGCGAGTCGTACACGCGCGCCAACGTGGACGGCACGCAAGCCGTCATCGACGCCTGCCTGCGATCCGGAGTGACACGCCTGGTGCACACCTCGTCGCCCTCGGTATGTTTCGATGGTTCCGATCATCGCAACGCCAGCAACGACGTACCGCTGGCGACGCGCTTCCTGGCGCCGTACCCCGAGAGCAAGGCGCGCGCCGAACGCCTCGTGCTCGCGGCGCACGATCCGGATCTGGCGGTGACGATCCTGCGTCCGCACCTGCTGTTCGGCCCCGGCGATCCGCACATCCTGCCGCGCCTGGTCGCACGTGCCCGCCGCCGGTTCTTCCGACTGCCGATCGTCGGCGACGGCGAGAACGAGGTCAGCCTGACGTT
>JAJDEX010000453.1 GCA_029259575.1 Planctomycetota bacterium
TGACGACGGTCGCGGTAGGAATAGGCCCACGCGCGCACGAGGGATTCCTGAACGGTGCGCCAGAGCTTGGAGCGACCGCCGCGGTATCCACGGGCTTGCTTGAACAGGCGTTGCTTCTTCTTGGCGCGGGGGGCGCCGTAGGTGACACGTACCATGGATCAGCCTCCACTCATCATGCGCTTGAGAAGCTTCGCCCAAGTACCCTCGGTGATGAGGGCCTTGCGCTTTCCACGCTTTTGAGCAGCGCTCTTGGTCGCGTGGTAGTGACCTTGGCCGGCTCGAGACGACTTCAGCTTTCCGTTCTTGGTCAGCTTGAAGCGCTTCTTGACCGCGCCTTTTGATTTCATCTTCGGCATGGGACGTCCTCGATTAGGGGCCCCGAAGGGCCGTCACGAAACCCCGGTCACTGGCATGCCGTACCGTTCGCGGGGGCCGGGAACCCCTTGGGGCGCCCGAACTTGGGAGCGCAGAGAATAGCGATCCAGGCCCCCCGCGCAACCCTGGAGGGAGGTTTTGGCCCCTGGATCGGGATTCGGTGGGTCGAACCGGACCTCCCGCGAACCGGATCCTCCTCCTGGGAGCGATACGGAGGCGGGAACTGGAGCACCAGGTCGATCGACGAAGGTTGCCAGGGGCCCGTCAGGACGCCGACTCCGGCGCCCTACACTCGACCATCCGTGCGCCCGGCCGGGATCACTCGAACGTGATCGAGACCGCGTCCGTGAAGTTGGACCGGGGCGTTCCGAGCACCACGTCGCGGTACCACGCCTGGAAGTTCCAGGTCTGGCCCACCAGCACGGGCTGGGGCGGGTTCGTCGGCAGGTCCAGCAGGTCCACCTCGAGGGTGATCATGCCGAGCGCACCGGAACCCATGACCTGGTCCTGGTAGCGACCGATGTCGCCGGCCAAGCAGAGGTTGCCCATCGACCCACCGGGGTTCGCGACGAAGCCCTGGGTGGCGCTGACGATGAAGAAGCCGAACTGGTTCAGGGGCAAGCCGGACGCCTGCAGGGTCACGTCCTGGAGAGCCAATTCCTCCTGGCCGATCGCGGTCATCACCGCGGGCACGTCCAGCGAGTTCAGGTTGGCGGGTGAACAATAGGTCGAGCCGATCGGGCCGGCGGGCGGCGGAGCGTCGCAGTCCCCGGCCTGGTAGCCGATGGCGATCGCGTTCTCGACGCATGCGTGGAACGAACCCGGTGCGACCACGACCAGCAACGTCAACCGCTGGGGCGTGTCGAGCGACGGATTGAACCACTCGATGCGCTCCACGGAATCCGTGCTCATGGCCACCCCGACGACGGGACCGCTGCAGTCCTCGCCCTCGAACAGGAACATGTCCAGATCGCCGTCCTCGACCTCGAACAGGAGATCGATCGTCACGTCCTGGTTCGGCGCGACGCAGAAGGTGTAGTGATCGGGTTCCACGACGGAGGTGTGCAGCGGGAAGTGAACGCCCGACTGCAACGGGGCCGGCGCGGCGCAGTCGTGGTTGCCCGTGAAGACATCGACGTCCGTGGTGCAGGGCGCCGCGACCTGGGCGATGTCCAGGTCGTACACGTTGCAAGGCACGGCGTCGTCGAGGAACACTTCGAGGTAGACGCTCTGCGATCCGCCGCTGGAGTTCGTGTAGGTCACACGCTCCTCACCGGACCCTTCGATGCCCTGGTCCGCGAGCCCGGCGCAGGCGCTGTCCCACAGTCGCACGTCGACGTCGCCGAGCAACGGGTCGTGCGTCATGACGAACGCGTACGACTGCCCCGCCGGCACCTGCACCTCGAAGAAGTCGGTGTTGCCTTGGACCGCCTGCAGCGACTCGAACGAGCCCGCGCCGATCAGAGCGGAGGCACCGCCACAACTGTCGTTCGGCTCCATGCCCTCCTCGGTACAGGGCGGGACGTAGACCGGGATGCACGATTGCACGGCGTCCGCACGCATGTTGGCGACGACGATCGGGTGGAAGTAGGTCGTGATGTTGTTCATGCCACCGGAGCACGTGTGGCAGTAACTCATGATCGTGCCGCTGTTGATGCACGTGCCCCCGGAGCTGCCGCACGTGTCGATCGGCGGGTTGTAGCTGTGGGTGTGGCCCGTGCCGACCTGGTGCCCCAGCTCATGCGCGATCACCACGAAGTCCCAGGTGTCCCCACCTTGGTTCACGGGGAAGCCGGTCCCGCCGTTGACGCCACCGCTGACGCCGAAGCCCCAGTTCTGGCTGCACAGGACATCGACGTGGGCGACGCCCCCACCGAGACCTTGCCCGCTGATGAAATGTCCCAGGTGCGCGTTCTCGGGGATGTTCCCGGACCAGGCCTGACGGAACTGCGAGAGCATGGCGCTCGCTCCGCCCGATTGCGCGTCCCACGGATCGTTGTTCGACGTGTACATCCCCACGTACGGATACGTCGCGATGACGTCGACCTGTTCCTCGTACCGGTCGCTGATGGCGGCGAGCAGCTGCGTCAGGAAGTTGGTCGCGGCGGCGAGGCTGTTCCAGTTGTTGAAGTACTGGAAGTCCGTCTCGATGGCGATGCGCATCTCCAAGGTCGCCTGTGAACCGAAGCTCTGGGGGCCCTGGGGCGCCGAGACCGAGGCCGCAGCCAGGTCCCTCTGCGTGACTTGACACTCGATCTCGCGGGGCTGGATGCCGACGATCGAGTGGTTCAGCGCCTCGGGATAGATCCGTACGCCCGCGTGCGACCAGTCGTTGTTCGGTGCCGCGAAGGCCGTCATGTGGAACAGCTCGCCATTGACTTCGTACCAGCCGTAGCAGCCGGTCGAGGAGAACGACATCCACGCGGAACCCGGAGCGTCCCCACGCACCTGGCCTTTCCAGAGGGTCTGGTTCCCGCGATCGACCTCGCGCTCGACGCCGTCCACGAACCGTTTCATGTTGGTGAAGTCCGGATGGACCTGGCTCAACTCCAGCTCGACCACGCCGCCACCCGGAACCGGCCAGCGCGTCATGCGCAGGTCCTCGTGCAATCCCAAGTGCTCGAGCTGGGCGTGGTCCGCGTCGAACTCCAGGACGCCGGGGTACACCGACGTGGTCAACGGGAGCAGGGGGGCGTCCACCGTCGCTTGCGCCGTGGCGCTCACCGCCAGGACAGGGACGGCGACAAGGAGGGATGCGAAACGAAGCATGGGAAGTTCCGGAGGGAAGGGAACGAGAGGAGAGATCGAGCGACGGGGCTCCGGGCGATGCCAGGAACCCCGTCCTTGGGATCAGAAGTGCGGTGCACCCCTTCCGACGCCCCTTTGGAACGCCGGACTCAGGTGGCGTGCGGGCGCCACACCGGGGTTCATCAATCGAAGGCGATCGTGATCCCGCTGGAGAAGTTGGAGGTCGGCGTGCCGAGGATGACATCGCGGAACCACGTCTGGAAGTGGAACGTCTGGCCGACCATCACGGACTGCGAAGGGTTCGTGGGGATGTCGGTCAGGTCGATGGCGAGCGAGATCGAACCCGCTGCGCCCGAACTCTGGACGAAGTCCTGATAGCGCCCGATGTCGCCACCCAAGCAGAGGATGCCCGCCGAACCGCCGGGGTTCGGGATGAAGGCGACGTCCTCGCTGACCAGGTAGAAGCCGAACTGGTTGGCCGGCATGCTCGTGGTGGTCAGGGTCACGTCCTGGGCGGACACGGCGGTGAAGCCGAACGCGGAGATGTCGGCCGGGCCGCCGCTCGAGTTGCCGTTCGCAGGCGAGCAGAAGTTCGTCCCGATCGGACCCGGGACGGGCGGACCGCCGCAGCTGCCTGCCGTGTACCCGGCGACCAGGTCGTAGCCGACGCAATCCCCGGACGAGCTCGCTCGGACGATGACCTCGAGCACCAACTCCTTCGGGCTCCCGGAGTTGTTGGTCCAGGAGATGCTCTCGTTGTTGGTCGACGTGGCGCTGCTCGCGAGCGACAGGATCGGACCGTTCGGGCAGTTGAGCGGGCCGTACAGGTACATGTCCACGTCCCCATCGCTCTGCGAGAAGATCGCGTCGAACGTGGCCGTCGCACCCGTTGCCAAGCAGAGGCTGTAGTAGTCCGGATCCGTCTTGCGCACGAACAGGCCGCTCTCGAAGCCGGAGCCGAAGGGCGCGGCCTGCGCACACGAGTCGTTCGGCTCGAAGCTGTCGTCCGGTGCCGAGCACGGGTCGGCCTGGAGCGTCGTCGTCATGGAGTAGCCGTTGCAACTGGATGCGTCGGCGAGCCAGACCTCGATGCGGGCGAGCTGGGTGGAACCCGTGTTGTTGGTCCACGACACGGTTTCGCTGTTGCCGACTCCTAGGGAGCCGTCCAGCTGGTTGATGCAGAAGTTGTCGAACAGGCGCATGTCGATGTCACCCGTTGCGTCCGTGAAGTTGACGGTGACCGACAGGTCCAAGCCATTGGGGACGCTGACGTCGAACCAGTCCCGGTTGCCTTGCACGGCCTGGAGTCCGTTCAAGGTTCCTGCACCGATCAAGGCGCCGGAACTGCAGTTGTTGTTCGGTTCGAAGCCGTCCTCGACGCAGGGCGGGACGTAGACCGGGATGCACGACTGCTCCGCGTCCGCGCGCATGTTCGCGACGACGGTCGGGTGGAAGTACGTGGTGATGTTGTTCATCCCCGCGAACGAGCACGTGTGGCAGTAGCTCATGATCGTGCCGACCTGGCACGGGCCGCCCGACCCGCACTGGTCGATCTGCGGGTTGTAGGAGTGCGTGTGCGGCGTCCCGAACTGGTGACCCAGCTCGTGGGCGATCACGACGAAGTCCCAGGTGTCCGAGCCCTGGTTGACAGGGAAGTTGGTGCCTCCGTCGACGCCCGCGCTGCAGCCCATGCCCCACCACGGCTGGCACAACACGTCGAGTGAAGCGAGGCCACCACCGAGGTAGGCACCGCTGACGATGTGACCCAGGTGCGCGCCGTTGGGCAGGTTGGAGCCCCAGGTGCTCTCGAACTGGTTGAGCAGAGCACCGATCGAGGAGTAGGCGGTCCACGGGTCGTTGTTCGACGTGTAGAACTGAACGTAGGGATACGTCAGGACCACGTCGACCTGCTCGTCGTAACGATCACTGATCGCGCCGAGCAACTGGGTCATGTAGTTCGTGGCTGCCGGCAGGTTGTTGAAGTGCTGGTAGTACGGGTAGTCCGTCTCGACGGCGACCTTGCACTCGAGCGTCTGCGCGCCACCTTGCGGCAACGGGCCTCCACCCTGCGCAGCCGTCGGGAGGTTCGCACCGGGAGCCAGGCGCGCCAGCTGATCGGCGGCACACTGGAAGGTCTTGGGCAGGATCCCGGGCGCCGTGGTGTTCAGCGTCTCCGAGTAGATCCGAACGCTCGCCAGGGCCCATTCGTCGGGCGTGTTCGCGAACGACGAAATGTTGTAGCGCTCGTTCCCGATCGTGTAGTTGCCGTAGCAACCGGTGCTCGAGAACGTGATGCGTGCGGAGCCCACGGTCTCCCCCATGACCTGGCCCTTCCACATCGTCATGTCCCCGCGGTCCCAGGCACGCTCCTGGCCGTCGACGTACACGCGCATGCCCGAGAAGTCGGGACGCACCTGTGTCAGCTCGAGCACCACGTCGTTGCCGTTCGGCACGGGCACGCGGTTGAGAATCAGGTCGTCGTGAGCGGCCAGGCCGGCCAGCTGGAAGGAACGCGGTTGCAGTTCCAGAACACCCGGGAGGACGGCGGTGCCGAGCTCATCCATCGGGAAGTCGAGGACGGTCTGGGCCTGGGCGCTGGAGGCGAGGCAAGCCGCGGTGAGGCTGGCCGTCACGAACGTTGAGAGCGTGAAATTCACGGATGGATTCCCTGTGAGAGCTGGGAAGAGAGGGTGGTTGCAGTGGGCCCACGCGGGGGTGCGGGCACTTAGATCGACGAGCCGCAGCCCGCTTAGGATCCGTTCAAACCTTACAATCCGATTCTCACGGTCCCCCGAAGCACCTGCGGGCGTCTTTCGGATTCCCGTTCCGACACCTGTCGGACAAGAAAAACGCCCCGCACGGGCCCAGGAAGGGCCCATGTGGGGCGTTCAGATTTGGGACCGGACCCCAGGGATTCCAGGCTCGAGGTCCGGCCGCCGACCCGACCTCGAAGGATCGAGGGCGACCCGAACCTCAGGCACCGTCCGTAGGCGGTTGCGGGGCCGGGGCCGGGGAAGCTGACGGGGAGGGCGCCGAAGTCGGCGTTGCGGCGGTCCGCGGGGCGGTCGGCGCCGGGGCAGCGGGGCGTGACTCCTGCCCCGAGGACCCCGCAGCATCCCGGTTGTCGCGCTGGGTCTGCGCACGATCGCGTTGCGCGGTGGACAACGGCGACAAGAGCATCGTCATGCGCCGACCGATCATCTTGGCGGGCGCCTCGACCTTGCTGATGTCCTCGAGGTCACCGGCGACCTTCTTCATGACGTCGTAGCCATGCTCGGGGTGCGCCATCTGGCGACCGCGGAAGATGCAGACGACCTGGACCTTGTGCCCGGCGATCAGGAACTTGCGGCCGTCCGTCAAGCGATAGGACAGGTCGTGATCCGAGATGGCGGGCCGAACTCGAAGCTCCTTCAGCTGCGAGGACGTCTTGGACCCGCCCTTGTTCTTCTTGTCCTTCTTCCGCTGCTCGTACTTGAACTTGCCGTAGTCCAGGATCTTGCAGACGGGCGGCCGCGCGTTGGGCGACACCTCGACGAGGTCGAGACCGGCCTCTTGGGCGCGGCGACGGGCGTCGGGCGTTTGGACAACACCGACCTGCTCCCCGTTCTCGTCGATCAGACGGACTTCGGGAACGCGGATGCGGTTGTTGCGGCGGAAGGTCGGGCCGGTGTCGATCCGGCGGTAACTACGGCGTCGTGCCAATGAGGTCGGGGTACAGGTTGGAGTCGTCCAGCGGATCAGCGATCGAAGCTCTGACCGGGAATCGGCCAGGGGCTGGGCGTTTGGAGCATAGGAGGGTGGTCCGCCGCGCGCCACCGAACGCCGCGAACCTTCGAACGGACGCTCATGCGTCCGCGGAGGCCGTGGCGTCGGCGTCGGCGATCCCCTTGGAGACCGCCTTGGGCGGGATCGAGGCCACGTGGACCTCGCTGAGGAGCTTCGCGTCGATGGTCGAGGGTGCCTCGCACATGGCGTCGAAGGCCTGCAGCGTCTTCGGGAAGGCCACCACGTCACGGATCGAGTCCATGCCGAGCGTCAGCGCGACGATGCGGTCCAGACCGACCGCGAAACCCGCGTGGGGCGGCGCACCGTAGGACAGTGCATCCAGCAGGAAGCCGAACTTGGCTTGCTGGTCCTCCGGGCTGATTCCGAGCAGCTCGAAGACCTTGCGCTGGGTGTCCTGGCGGTGGATCCGCACGGATCCGGAGCCGAGCTCCCAACCGTTCAGGACCAGATCGTAAGCCCGACTCTCCATCGAGCCGGGGTCGCCACCCATCTCCCAGTCGTCGGGCGCGGTGAACGGGTGGTGGCTGGAGGTCCAACCGCCGGTCTCGTCGTCCTTCTCGAACATCGGGAAACGCGTGACCCAGAGGAAGTTCCAGCCCGGCTGATGCAGTTCGAGCGTCTTGCCCAGGTGGACCCGCAATTCGCCGAGCACGCGCCAGCACAGGGCGGCATCGCCGGCGCAAGCCAGGACGAGGTCGCCCTCCTTGCCGCCGATCGTCTCGAGCAGTTTCGCGCCGCTGTCGCCTTCGCAGAAGCGCGCGATCGGCCCGGCGCCCCCACCGGACTCGCCCGGTTTCCACCAGGCCAATCCCTTGGCGCCGTACTCCTTGGCGTACTTCTCGAGCCCCTTCATGCCGCCGCGACTGATCGCAGCGCCGCCGCCCTCGACACAGATCGCCATGACGCGACCTCCGCCTTCGAGCACGGATTGGAAGACGCCGAAGCCGCTGACCGGGACCCACGCGGCGAGGTCCTTGAGCTCCATGCCGAAGCGCGTGTCCGGTTTGTCCGAACCGTAACGCTCCATGGACTCCTTCCACGTCATGCGCGGGAAGGTCGTGGGCAGTTCGATGCCCATCGCATCGCGGAAGGTGTCCTGCAGCACGCCTTCCCAGGCGGCGAAGACGTCCTCTTCCTCGACGAAGCACATCTCCATGTCGAGCTGCGTGAACTCGGGCTGGCGATCGGCGCGCAGGTCCTCGTCGCGGAAACAGCGCGCCACCTGGAAGTAGCGGTCCATGCCCGCCACCATCAGGATCTGCTTGAAGATCTGGGGCGACTGCGGCAACGCGTAGAACTTGGTCGGGTGCACGCGGCTGGGCACCAGGTAATCGCGCGCGCCCTCGGGCGTGGCCTTGGTCAGGATCGGCGTCTCGATCTCGGCGAACTCACGCTTGAGGAACGCGTTGCGCATCGCCCCGATGAACTTGGAGCGATGCAGCAGGTTGCGCTGCATGTCCGGCCGACGCAGGTCCAGGAAGCGGTACTTCAGACGCAGGTCGATGTTCGTGTCGAGGTCCTCGAGGATCTCGAACGGCGGCACCTTCGAGCGCGACAGGATGCGCAGCGTCGTGACCTGGATCTCGACCTTGCCGGTCGGCAGCTCGGCGTTGGGCTGCTCGCGCAGCACGACCTTGCCGGTGATCGAGATCACATCCTCGGGCGACAGGTTGTCCGCGGCGCCATCGCCTTCGCGGGCTTCGTCCCCGTCCAGG
>JAJDEX010000454.1 GCA_029259575.1 Planctomycetota bacterium
AAGTCGAGGCCCGGGAAGTCGCGGACGATGTTGGCTGCCTGGACGGAGAACTCGGAGGGATGCAGCGTTTCGATGCGCTCCTGCACACGCAGCAGGTCGCGCAGCTGGATCTGCATGTCCTTCTCGGCATCGGCGACGACCGCGTTCGCGGCGACGACGGCGGCGGCCGAGTCCTCTTTGACCTTGGCCAGGTCCAGAACCAACTTGGCGAGCTTCGCATTCTTGACGTTCGCCTGCGCGAGGGCCTCTTCCAGGCCCTTCACGTGATCGGAGTCCGCGCCGTACTTGGCGCGCGCTTTCTCGAGGTTCAACACGTCCCACTTCAGGTTGGCCGTGTCGCCCTTGAAGATCTGCTCGTTGTTGTAGTGCTCTTCCTTCGCGTCGTAAGCCGCGTCCTCGAGGGCTCCGATCTCGCCGCGGCGCGCGTCCTGCGCCTGCATGATCGTGAGCACGTTCTTTTCGAGGTCCTGCTGCAAGGCCACGAGACCCTCGCCGTCGAGCTCTTTGAGCTCGGCCTCGGCCATGCGCAGCTCGATGGCACGGAAGTCCCGCTGATAGTCCTTCCATTCGGCGCTCGCATCGTCGAGCACCGTCCAGACCATCGTCAGAGTGAAGAACAGGCTGGACCAGAGGAACCAGGTGTTCAGCGTGGGAACGTGATAATGAGTATCGCCGCGATCAGCCATGACGGAAGAGGGTCGAGCCCGAGAGGGGCGCGCCAGTCGTTGGGGGCATGTGAATGCGAACGTGGCCCCGGCACTCGAAGGCGCCGGAGCCGCGTGGAATCAGGTCACACGTTCAGGAACCACTCAGGGATCCCGACGATGTATTTCAGGTTGATCGTCCAGCGCAGAACCATCTTCATCGGGACCAACGCGGTCCACAGCAGCAGGTGCATGAAGATGTAGAAGCGCACCATGCCCATCTCGGCCAGCATCTTCTTGAAGATGGTCTTGGCACAGATCACGGGCACGACGACGAAGTAGGCGCCGAGCATCAACAGGCCCGGAATCTCGCGCACGATCGGGTTCGCGGGCAGGTACTTACCAAGTGCCTTCACCCAGAAGTACTCGGACAGGTTGATCGACACCATCGGCTCGAGCTTGTGCGGATCCCAGTACTCGAACGGCCCGAAGAAGGACCAGTTCGGACCACGCAGGAACGTGCCCATGATGACCAGGGACACCCACAGCAGCAGGAAGCCGACCATGAAGAACGAGATCGCGAACGGACGCTCTTCGAAGGTGTAGTAACCGTTGCCCTTCGGGTTGACGTCGAGGTACGGGATCGCCATCAGGCCGACCACGATGAAGCTCGGCAGGAGCACGCCGGCGATCCACGGGTCGAAGTACACGAGCATCTCCTGGAGCCCGAGGAAGTACCACGGAGCCTTGGAGGGGTTCGGCGTACGCGCCTGGGAGGCCGCCTCTTCGATCGGTGCTTGGATCTCGATGGACCAGACCATCAAGAGCGCCGTGAAGAGCAACATGCAGATGAACTCGGTGAAGACGAGGTCCGGCCACGTGAAGACCTTCTTCTTCGAGAGCTCACCCTCGAGAGTCGGTTCCCCGCGCTTCGTGCGTTCGTCGTTCAACACCGCCCGACGCAGCGACAACCATGTGAAGAACAGGATGGTCGCGATCAGGATCAGGATCGGCACGTTGTCCGGCTTGGTGATGATCTTGTTGAAGTTCGGGTCCTTGAAGGCCAGAACGAAGAACAACGTGATCAGCACCGAGACCGCCGTGAAGACGACCGGATGCGTGAGGATCTTGCGGAAGTAGAGCACCGCTCCCAGGAGGAGGGTGGTCAAGACCGTGTAGGGGATCGGAGCCGTTGCGGCGTCGATCAGGTCCTTGAGGAATTGGGGCATGTCAGGCGCTCCGCTTACAGGGGTCCAGAGATGCCGCCGTCCTTGCGGACGCGCCAGAAGTGCAACGCCATCAACGACGCCGCCACCAGCGGGAAGCCGAGGCAATGCAACACGTAGAAGCGCAACAGAGCGCCCTCACCGACGAAGCGGCCGGCCAGGAGGCCGAAGCGCACGTCGTCGCCGGCGTGGACCATTTGCAGTCCACCGAATCCGACGAGCGCAGCACCCGGTCCTTCGTGCCCGATGAAGGGCGTCGCGCGGGCCATGTTCGTGCCGACCGTGATGGCCCAGACAGCGAGCTGGTCCCAGGGCAGCAGGTACCCGGTGAAGGACAACAGAAGGGTGATCACGAGCAGGATCACACCGACGTTCCAGTTGAACTCGCGGGGCGGTTTGTACGAACCGGTCAGGAAGACGCGGTACATGTGCAGCCACACGGTGATGACCATGAGGTGCGCCGACCAGCGGTGCACCTCGCGCATCACGCCGATCGGGACGTGCTCACGTAGGGCGACGATGTCCTGAAGCGCTAGCTCGGCCGTAGGCCGGTAGTAGAACATCAGGAGCAAGCCCGTGATGGTCTCGATCAGGAAGAGGAAGAACGTCAGCCCGCCCATACACCAGGTGTAGGACAGACGGATACCGCTCCTGCGCACCTTGACCGGGTGCAGGTGCAGTACGACGTTCGACAGAACGGCGAGCGTTCTGTTTCGCGGCGTGTCGGGATACCCGTGCCGGAAGATCGACTTCCAGATCTGGGACCCGGTGATGTAGGACAGGATCTTGTCCATCAGGGAAGGTTGCGCCGGGGGAGACGAGGAACGCGCGTGCGAGCCTCGGGGTCGGGCGTGTTGAGGGGGTGTGAGCGGGAGTGTGCGTCAGCTGGCAGCGCTGACGACGATGAGAGCGAGGGTCGTCAGCCGATCAGCCGACGTAGGCCAGGTAGGCACCGGGCAGCGTCCACTGCCCCTTCTCTTCCTGGAACTTGACGTTCTTGTCGATCAGCAGCTGGCCGTCCTCGGCCATCGTGACTTTGTAGCGCTCGAGCGGCCGGGGCGCGGGGCCCTCGACGTTCATGCCCGACTTGATGAAGCCGGAGCCATGACACGGGCACTTGAACTTCTCGTCGGCGGTCAGCCAGTTGGGCGTGCAGCCGAGGTGCGTGCAGACGGTCGAGAGCACGTAGAAACCGGCGCTCTCACGGATGATCCAGACACCGTTCGCGGCCTTGTAGCGCGTGTCGACGGCATCGACGGCGTACTCGGCGGGGAAGCCGGCTTTGAACTCCTGGGGCGGTTCGTACAGCACGTTCGGGAACAGGAAGCGCCCCATCGCGCCGACCATCCCTCCGATGCCCGCCAGGCAGAAGACCCATGCGGTGGCCAGGATGGCCGTCCGTCGGGTCACCTCGCCACGAAGGGGCGAGCGCACCAGGGGTGCAGCCTCGCGGAAACCGCTCTTGGGAGCGTCTTGGTTGGGTTTGTCTTCCGTGGTATCCGCCATAACGACCTCTGGGTCGGGGACCCGTGGGGAGGGCCTTGGAGGGTTCGTCGGACCCCCGGATGGGGCCCAGACTGGGGGAAGGATGTCCATACCCACGAACCAGCGCAAGGGGATTTCGGACCCCCCCTCCGGCGCCCGGAACGGTGCGGTGAAGTGGCCGCGACCGTTGGTCGCACCTGCCTCGGGGCGGGTGGGCGAGGGCGAGCCGAACCTGGCCGTCCCCGTGGTCGAGGGACGCGCGGTGGAGGGTCGCCGGGGGCGCCAGGTCGCGGAGGCACGGGGTCCGCGCGGACCCGAATGCATGGGCCGACCACGATCCTGCCCGATCCAACCGGGTTCCAGGAATGCTCGAGGCTCCCCGTGGGCCCCCGCACCGTGGTCTCCGGGGACCGTTACAGGCAGGGAGCCAGCGCCACGAATCAGCCGGAATCACGGGCACAACGCCCGATTCCAGGAAGTTGGTCCGACGGCGCGGAGCTACTGGTCGAGCGCGCGGCGCCCGGCGTTGACGACGCCCGATCCGTTCGCGCCTTCGTCCTCGGCCTGCTCGACGATCTGCTCCAGCAACTCTCGCGTGCTCTCGCCGTACTTGGCGATCGCGTCCACGGCCTGGATGCGATAGCTCAGACGTTCGGGAGCGCTGCGGAACTGACCTGGACTGGCGTTGAAGGCCTCGATCCAGATGGCTTCGCCGGTCATGTCCGTCAGCAACGGGATCGCCTCCGGGGCAGGTGGCGTCAGGGACGCGAGCGCGAGGGCCGCCGTGGCCCGGACCTGCAACTCCTGGTCGTCCAGAGCCCCGAGCAGGCTCGTCCGCGTGGTTTCATCCACGACGAAGTGAGGCAATACGCTGGCCGCGACCGTTCGCAGGCCGACGTCCTCGTCCGACAGGAGTTCGAGGGCGAGGTCCTTGGCACCGTGTGCGGACTCGACGCCCTGGATGGACAGGCTGCCGAGGTTCACCAAGGAGAAGAATCGTACGCGGCCGGCCTCGTCGTCCTCGGGCAGCGTCTTGAGCAACTCGGTCAGCATCGTCGCGCCGCGCTCGGGATCGAAGTTCGCCAAGGCGATGGCCAAGGCCAACTTGGCTTCGGGGCCGTCGTCCTCGAGTTCGCTCGCGGCTGCTTCGATGGCCAGACCGAAGTCGGCGGGCACCTCGTTCGGCGGTTCCTCGCCGCGCGCACGCGCTTCGAGGTTCGCGGTCAATTGGCGAATCAGGCTGAATCGAGCCTGTTTCCGCTCGTTCTTGCCACCGTGCACCGCTTCGTGGAGGTTCTCCTCGAGCGTCGCTTCGCTGGACGAGATGGAGACGAACAGGGCGAAGATGGCCAACAACGTGATCACGATCACCGCCGGAATGATCACCAGCGGGAGCGACATGTTCTTGTACGGCCCCTCCCCCTCCGGCAACGCGCCGCCCGGATCGTCTGCGATCTGCACGGACTCGACCTTCGGCTCCGTCGCAGCGTGCGACGTCGCGTCCTGGGAGGGATCGGAAGGGACTTCGGGGCCCCCGTTCTGGGGATCGGGCTCGTTCACGGCACGTCTCGGGCTAGGGATCTAAGCCGAACAGGATAGGAGGGCGCGCGAGGGGGCACCAACCCCCGAGGTCGTGGAAGTGGACGCCTCCGCCAGCGATCGGGATCCCAGGCCCCACGGGCCGCGACACCTTGCCGCTGGGCACTTCGGCCCGAACGCGGACGATTCCGAGCGCAGGCCAGAGCCGCCCTCCGCCATGGCCCGGGACCCGCCCCGCGGCCACCACCAGGACGTTTGCAGCAAGTTCCGAACACCCCCTTGCTGACGGAGGAACTCGTGCCTATCCTTGCCGCCCCTCGTGCGGGGCCTAGCCCCGCCTCGGTGCCACCCCTCGGTCATCGGGATCCTCGCGCGCGAGCGCGAAGAGCCTGTTGACCCGTCTACCAGGCACCGGGGAAACGAGACCTTCTGTGCCCGGGTGGCGGAACTGGTAGACGCGCTAGACTAAGGATCTAGTGGGGTTAAACCCGTGCTGGTTCGATTCCAGTCCCGGGCACCATTCCCTCCCCTGCGGGGAGGGAATGGCGCGCAGCATTGCTGGCTTCCACGCCTGACGGCGCAGCATTGCTGGCTTCCACGCCTGACGGCGCAGCATTGCTGGCTTCCACGCCTGACGGCGCAGCATTGCTGGCTTCCACGCCTGA
>JAJDEX010000455.1 GCA_029259575.1 Planctomycetota bacterium
CATGACCCGCCCCCGGCAGCCAAACTGCCGGGGGCGGGTCATGCGCAACCGGGCAGAAGGTGACGGACGCCGTACTCCCGATAGGGACGGACCCCGTAGGTCTACGTGCCCAGCGGCATGCGACTGGTGCCATCCGGACCCTCGTCACCGGGGCGGAACTTGGCCGTCAGGACGTGATCGCGCCATGCTCCGCCCAGGAAGAGAAGTCGCTCGGCATACCCCTGCTTCTCGAACCCGAGCTTCTCCAGAACGCGGGCGCTCGCATCGTTCTCGGGCTGGTAGTCCGCGGACACGCGATGCAGTTGCAGAGGCCCGAAGGCGAACTCCACGAGGGCGCCCAGGGCCTCGGTCATCAGACCCTGATTCTGTTGCTCCCCATCCAGCGAGTAGCCCAGGTTGCAGCCCTGCAGCACACCGCGAACGATGTTCGACAGGTTGGCGACGCCCAGGATCTGCCCTTCGGGATGCTTGCGCGGCGCGAGGAACATCCTGAGGCCCCGATCCGAGCGGAACTCGTCCCGGTTGACCTCGAGTTGCCGGACCCAGAACGGCTCCGTGTAGAACGAGGCCGGGCGCGACGGTTCCCAGCGCTCCAGGTGCTTTCGATTGCGCTCGAAGTACCCGAGAACGCGCTCGGCATCCCGGGATTCCGGCATGAACAGGACCAGGCGCTCGGTCTCGAGTCGGGGCGATTCGGCGGGAGCCATGCCAAGGAAGGTACGCACAGGGCTCCTGGGTGGGAAGCGACCGATGTCTCGGGACCCCGGATCGACCGACCGGTTGAAGGCATCGGCCCCGATCGGCCGAAGGACAACCAGCAGCGTCCTCCCGGGAAGGCCCGTCGATCCAGGTCGTCCACGGGAGCCCCCTCCCGCTCCGTTTGGCACCATCCACCTCATGTCCCAGGTCCTCGTCACCGGCGGCGCCGGCTTCATCGGCTCGCATCTCGTCCACGCCCTCATCGAACGGGGGCGCGAAGTGCGCGTTCTCGACAACCTGGAGACGGGCCGACTCGAGAACTTGGCCGCCTTCGACGTGGGGCCGGTGGGTAGCGGCGCCGAGGTCGAGTTCCACCAGGGCTCGATCACGGACCCGAACGACCTGATCGCGGTCATTCAAGGTTGCGACGCCGTCCTGCATCACGCCGCTCAGGTCTCCGTGCCGCAGAGTCTGGCCAACCCGACCGGCAGCTTCGAAGTCAATGCGAGCGGCACGCTGAACGTGCTGGAGATCGCGCGTGCCGCCGGCGTCCGCAAGGTCAACCTCGCCGCCTCGTCCGCGGCCTACGGCAATCAACAGAGCCTGCCGTTGAAGGAGACGTTGCAGCCGCAGCCGTTGTCGCCCTATGCGGCCGGCAAGGTCGCCGCGGAACATCTGATGCGGGCGTACGGCCTTTGCTATGGCATCCAGACGGTCAGCTTGCGCTACTTCAACGTGTTCGGCCCGCGCCAGGCCGACGACTCGCCGTACACCGGCGTCATCGCGATCTATGCGCGCGCCTTGCTCGAAGGTCGTCGCCCGGTCATCTATGGCGATGGTCTGCAGAGTCGTGACTTCACCCACGTCGACAACGTCGTCGCGGCGAACATGGCCGCCCTCGAGAACGACGTTCCGCCCGGCAGTCTGTTCAACGTCGGCAGCGGCGATCGCATCACCTTGCTCGACATGCTGGCCGAGATGGGCCGCATCCTGAACGTCGAGGTCGATCCGATCTTCGAGCCCGAGCGGGCGGGGGACGTGAAGCACAGCCAGGCCGACGCCAGCGCAGCGCACGAACTCCTGGGCTGGAGCCCCTGCAAGGACTGGCGCACGGGTCTGGCCGAAACGGTCGCGTGGTACCGCGAGACGATCGGCAGCTCGCTCGCATAGGTTCGGTCCCGGGCCTGCGAGCCTGGTTCCCTCACGAGGAAGTGCCGTGCGTGGGCTCAAATCGTGCGGTTGGCGGTGCTTGGCGGTCGCGGCCCCCGCAGTCGGGGCCTCTGACCCCGTCGAGGATGGACGTGATCGCACAGTGCCGTCAACGTACGAGAGGTCGCCTCTGGCGACCGCTTGGGTGTGCTCACGGTGCATGCTCGTGAGGGATCCAGGCTAGAATCGGGGCATGAGCCCCCTCGACCAGAACGCCCCGCGCGATCACGACACCGATCGCGATCCGATCCTGCTTCGCGCCGAGTTCGACGAGCGCCTGCCGAAGTACTGGCTGTTGATGTCCAGCATCGGCATCGCCGCCACCTTCATCGGGATCCCCTTTCTTCTCGTCTGGTTGCTCGGTTTCGGACAATGGGTGCACCGTCGTCAGTACGAATCGCTCGAGGCGGAACTCACCGGTCGATCGCTCAATATCCGACGCGGATTCTTGTTCCGCACGCAGAAGAACGTGCCGCTCGACAAGATCACGGACCTCGCGGTGAACGAGGGACCGGTGTTGCGCTACCTCGGGCTTTGTGCGCTCGGCGTCGAGACCGCCGGTGGCGGCGGCGGAACGTCGATGGGGCACGCGCAGCTTCCCGGTGTCGTCGACGCGACGAAGTTCCGCGATGCGGTTCTCGCGCAGCGTGACCAGGTGACTTCGAGCGGGTCGTCGGCGAGTTCGCAACCGGCATCCGGAGCGCTCACGTCGAACGAATCGGCACTCAACGAGATGCGCGACTCGCTGAAGCGGATCGAGGGCATGCTCGAGCGTCGCTTCTCGAACGACGCGTAATTCTTGGTTCAAATCGGGCCGCGAGCGCCCCGTTCGGGTACGAGGACGTGCGTCCCAGCGAGGGGTGCAGGCTCGTTCCCCTGCTGAGCGTGGAACTGTGCTATCACGGGTTCGTCGACCTATCGTCGACATCGATCACCCCAGGGCGGAGATGACCCCATGATTCGCACGATCTGCATGCTCGCGTCGTTCAGCCTCGCTTTCATCGGAGTCGCTTCGGCACAAGGCAGCGACGACTGCGCGACGCCGATGGTGCTTCCCGGTGTGGGTGCCTATCCCTTCGATCTGACCGCGACGACGACCAGTCCGCAGTTCGGATCCAGCGCGCTCTGCACGGTTTCGAATCAGATGACGCGGGATGCGTTCTTCGTCTTCACCGCTCCGACGACGGGGAAGTACCAGTTCAAGACGTGCGGCGGGTCGTTGCTGAACACGGCCGTCGCCGCTTACTCGGGTAGTGATTGCAGCGCGACGTGTTTGGAGTTCGACGACAACGCGTGCGGTCAGAACGCACGCGTCAACTTCGACACGACGGCCGGCGGCACCTATCTGCTGCAGGTCGGGTTGTTCTACGCAGCTTCTTCGCCGGGCACGGGAACCTGCGACCTTGCCGCCTTGCCGCCGCCGCCGGTGAACAACACGTGTGCCACCGCCACGCCGATCGTGGGGCCCGGTTCGTACTTCTACAACCGGACGTACGCCACGAGCTCGGACTTCATGGCTCCGAACCAGGCCGGGTGCAGCACTCCATCGTTCCGGCAGACCTATCGCGATTGCTTCTTCCAATGGACGGCCACGGCGGACGGGGACTACACGATCTCGAACTGTGGGACCGGAAGCCTGTCGACCATCAACGTGCTCGAGGGCAACGGCTGCAACGCCGTCTGCTCGGTGACTTCGGTCGACGCCGGGTGCAGCCCGCAGGGTGACGTGCTGTCCTTGAACGGCGTGCTTGCCGGGACGCCCTATTTGATCCAGATCGGGGACCAATCGGCCCATTCCGCCGTCTCCGCGGTCGCCTCGTTGGTGATCACGAGCAATCCGTACTTGCAGGGGGACGACTGCTCGGATCCGAAAACCATCGTGGGACTGGGCCCGTTCCCCTTCGACAGCAGCTTCGCGCAGTCCGACTCGTTCTTTGGTGGCGATGCAATGTGTGCGGGGCCTCAGCCGGTGGGGACGCCGACGAAGGACCTGTTCTTCAAGTGGATCGCGCCATGGACCGGCGTCTATCGGCCGACCCACCCCGGGACTTGGACGAAGATCAACGTCTACCTCGGCGCCGACTGCAACGCGACGTGCCTGGCCAGCCAGACCCACCAGAACTCCACCACTCCCGGCCCTTCGTTCTCCGCCGTGGCGGGTCAGGCGTACCTGTTCCAGATGGGCAGCCGCGACGAGTTCGGCGCGGCGTACCAGAGCGACTTCGAGGTCGAGGTTCTCTCCCTCGCTCCGACCGCGGCCGGCGTGGAATTCACGTGTCGGCCCGCGTCCGAGCACGGGCAGGGTGGAGTGGCGACCCTGGAGACCTCGTCCTTGTCCGGCCCTGGCGGCAGCGGCCTGCGCCTGCGATGCACGGACGGCCCGAGCGGCGAGTTCGGCTTCTACCTGATGTCCGCGTCCGCCGCGGGCCACCTGCCGATCGAGAACGGCGTGCTCTGCCTCGATGCTCCGTTCGCTCGTTACAACGGCCAACTGGCTGGCGCGATGGGCATTCCGGCGTTGAACTCCCTCGGGCGTTTCGACGCCACGGGGGCCATGCAGCTCCTGGCCGGTCCCCAGGCCGGAGGGACCGACTTCGACGTTCCGGAGGTCATCCCGGGTGGATTCCCCGGGCAACAGTTCCTCCCGGGTGACGTGCGTTACTTCCAGTGCTGGTACCGCGACCCGGTTCTCGGGGGCGGGGTTTCGAACCTCTCGGACGCAGCCCGCGTGACCTTTCCCTGATCGAGGGACGGCTGTCCGGGCTCGATCCGACCTCGGAAAGCCGTCGAAACCTGATTCTTGGGCCATTCCTGGCGGTCGAGCGTTGCCCGCCCGCGGGCCGGGAACGTAACCTCTTCCGCCTCGCATCCTGCTGCCGAGGGCCCGTTCGGGGTCTGGACCAGGGTCGGAACTCTCCCCAGCATTCCCATGGGCTACCAGGAAGATCTCGAACAACTGTTCGGACTGAACAGCGTCACGTACAAGGCCAACCTCTCGAAGGACGATCTCTTCGACGAGGCGATCGCGAACGACAAGGGTCGTGTGGTCGAGGGCGGTCCCGACGACGCGCAGAAGGCGCGACCTACGGCGCTCGGCAAGAAGGGTCCGCTGGTCTTCACCACCGACCCTTCGTGCACCGGCCGCCCGGTCCAGGACACGTTCGGCGTGGCGACGCCCGCTCTCGTGGACAAGATCTGGTGGAAGAACGACTTCCAGCAGTTCGACCCCGCGAAGTTCGGCCCGCTGCTCAAGCGCGTCGGCGAGCACCTGAACGCGAAGAAGGCGACCCTGTACATCAAGGACGTCTACTGCGGATCCGATCCGGAGTACGCCGTGCCCTACCGCTTCGTCGGCGAGTACGCGACGCACGCGATGTTCGTGGACAACATGTTCCCCAAGGGAATCGCGGGCGTGTCCGACGAGGATCAGAAGCGCTGGACGTTGCTCAACGTCCCCAGCTTCCACTCCGACCCGGAGCGTGATGGCACGCGCTCGAAGCGCGCGGTCATCATGGACTTCGAGAACCAGGTCTGCCTGGTGATCGGTCGCGCCGATTATTGCGGCGTGAACAAAAAGACCATGTTCACGGTCATGAACTACTTGTTGCCCGAGCTCGGCCACATGTCGATGCACTGCTCGGCGAACGTGGGCAAGCGTGGCGACGGTGCGATCCTGTTCGGGCTCAGCGGAACGGGGAAGACGACCCTGTCGGCCGATCCCGATCGCTTGCTGATCGGCGACGACGAGACGGCGTGGACAATGAACGGTCTGTCGAACCTCGAGGACGGCTGCTACGCCAAGCTGATCGACCTGAACAAGGATGCCGAGCCCGTCATCGCGGCCGCCCTTTCGATGCCCGGCACGCTCATCGAGAACGTGCCGAATCTGCCTGGAAAGGCCATGGAGGACACGGATCCCCAGGATCTGGACCTCGCGGACAACTCGATCACCGAGAACACGCGCTTCAGCTATCCGCTGACCTGCAACCCGGGTGTCGCGGAAGGCGCGATGGGCCCGCACCCCGAGACGATCGTGCTGTTGACGGCCGACGCGTTCGGTGTGTTGCCGCCGGTCAGCATCCTCGACACGAAAGAGGTCATGTACCACTTCGTGATGGGCTTCACGGCCAAGCTCGCCGGCACCGAGGTCGGCGTGACCGAGCCCAAAGCCGCGTTCTCGTCGTGCTTCGGCGCGCCGTTCATGGCGCAGAAGCCCAGCGTCTACGCCAAGAAGCTGGCCGAGAAGATGGCGGCCAACGAGACGCGTTGCATCCTGCTCAACACCGGTTGGGGCGGAGGTCCTTACGGCGTCGGCTCACGCATCTCGATCGGGGACACGCGCGCCCTGTTGAACGCGGCTCTCGCGGGCGACCTGCACACCGCCGGCATGGAGTACGAGACGCACCCCGTCTTCAACCTGCGCATGCCGAAGAGCTGCCCGGGTGTCGAAGCTTCGATCCTCAACCCGCGCAACTCGTGGAACGACAAGGATGCCTACGACAAGGCGGCGATCCAGCTGCGCGAGCTCTTCCAGGCGACCTTCGACGAGAAGGGTTTTGCCGAGCTCGGGATCGAGCCGATCATGTAGCTCGCGCTCGCCAGATCGGAGATCGACTTCACCTCGGGTCGGGTGCCTCTGCGGCGCCCGGCCCGAGTGCTTTTTGCCAGAAGGCCACGTCCCACCAGCGGCCGAGCTTCCAACCGACGTTGCGGAAGACGCCGGCGTCCTCGAATCCGAAGGCTCGGTGGAACCCGGCGCTGGCATCGTTGGGCAAGGTCGCGCCCGCGATGGCCAGGCGGAACCCCAAGTCGGCCAGCCGCACGAAGAGCTGGTCGTAGAGCCTGCGGCCGACCCCCGTTCCGTGGTGATCGGCGCGAACGTAGATCGCGGTCTCGACGGTCCAGTCGTAGGCGGCACGGGTCCGGAACGGCCCGCCGTAGCTGTAGCCGACGACCTCGGGCCCGTCCGGACCGTCGATCTCGGCGACGAGCCACACGTAGCGCTGCTGGATCGTGGCGACGCGGGAGGCCATCTCCTCGGGGCTCGGGACCTCGAGCTCGAACGAGATCGCGGATTCGAGGATCGACGGGGCATAGATCGCAGCCAGGGCGGCCCCATCCTTCGCTTCTGCATCACGCAACCGAATGTCCATGCGGCCTATACTAGCCGCCCGCGAAGCCGTTTTCCCTCGGCCGCGAGCCCCACTCATGAGCGACACCGCGTTGGATCACTACAAGCAGGGCATGTCCCTGTTCGGCCAGGACGACTACCCCGCTGCGATCGAGGCCTACCGGTTGGCCCTCGCTGAGCGCCCGGACTGGATCGAGGCGTTGAGCGCCTTGGCCGTCGCGTTGATGCGCAGCGGCGACGTGGAAGAGGCGATCGTCGTCGGCAAGCAGGTCGCCGAGCTCGACCCCGAGGATCCGTTCGCGCAGACCAGCCTCTCGATCTTCTACCAGCGCAAGTCCCAGGCCTTCGAGGAAGCCGGCGACAAGGAGAAGACCGCGGAGTGGATCGAGCTGGCCGAGAAGGCCGGGGCCAAGGCGCGCTTGCTCGGATGGAAGCAGGAGTTGAAGACCAACCCCAACGCGCCGCCGCCCGACAACATCGGCGACATGAACGTCATCCAGTGACCTCGCCGGATGGGGGCCGGGTTCGTTCGCCAGCGAATCGACCCTGATCCCATCCTTCCGAGCTGGAGACAGCGAGACGGCATCAACCGGGAGGAAGGTGACTGACACCGTACTCCCCCGGTTGATGCGCAATCCGTCAGGGGGCGGGCTGGAACGAGGGCAGTTCCGGGCAGACGCGCAGGCGTGTGATCGCACCCGATCCACCGAGCTCCAGCACGATCGTGCGGACGCCGGTGACCGGGCCGGAGACGAGCTGGACGTTGCCGTCCGGTTGGTCCGGGATGATCATCGACTGAATCTCGACGCCGCCGGCGTCCAGGAAGCGGAACACGTCGACCTCGGTGCCGTCGACGTCGAGCACGCGTGCCGACAGGAACGTCACGTCGTGATCGAACGCGAACGTCAGCACGCCACCGCCCGCTTCGTCGTCGGGATCATCGACGATGCCGTCCATGGGGGCGACGTCGATGTCGTTCTCGGCGATGATCAGAACCATGTCGAGAGCCTCGTTGTTGCTCGGCACCATCGGGTTCGGGGTCAGCAGATCGAGGTCACCGCCGGTCGGGTTGCTCGTGTCGAACAGGATCGCCTTGTCCGGTCCCACGCCCAGGTTCACCGCCGAAACGGTCAAGCCAACGCTCTGGAACTGGTTCGTGATCTCCTGGCCAGCGACGTGGTCCAGCGGCGTCCCGAGCGGGGTCTCATCGAAGTTGATGCGACGCGGACAAGGAATCATCTCGATCGGTCCGATGCCGCCCGAGCCCTTGAAGAAGACCTCGAAGCGCGTGACCCCGACCTGGTGGAAGTTGATGGTCTGAACGCTGTTGTCACCGAGGCTCAGCAGTGGCATCACGACATCAGGTGTGACCGTGTTGCCGTTCCGATAGAAGCGCAGTTCGCTGCCCGGGGCCTCGTCGAGATCGATGACGGTGATCGAGCACACGGCCGCGCCGTCGTCGAAGTCGAAGAAGAAGCTGCCGCCGGCCAACTCGTCGTCCGGCTCGTCGACCAACCCATCGACCGGACCCGCATCGACGTCGTTCTCGGCCAGGATCAGGACGTGCCCCAGCGCTTCGGTGTTGCCGACCGAGCCCAAGTTCGGAGTCAGCAGGTCCGGGTCGTCGCCGGTGGGATTGGCGGAGTCGAACAGAATGGCGGTGTTCGGATGCAGCGGGTTGCCGTTCGCCGCGGAGATGTGCATCCCGGCATCGGACCACTGCTCGTCGACCGGGCGTCCGGCGACCATCGTGCTGTCGTCGCCGAGCGTGTAGTTGAAGTCCAGGACGTCACAGGCGGGTCCGGCGAGGCCGACCAGGAACTCGGCCTGGTGACTGAAGCCGACGCCGGTGGGCGTGCGGTGGATCGAGGTGAAGGCCACGGGCGCATCGAGGTCCTGGACCACGTTCAGGTCGAACATGCGCGACAAGGAACCGCGTCCATCGTCGTCGAGCGCTCCGATGCCGACGATGCGACCTTGACGCAGGACGTCGGTGCCGGTCAGCCCGGGCGCATGCGCGAGAACCGCGAAGTGCGCGCCCGCAGCGCCCTCGACCTGGGCGTGCAGCTCGCTGCCGATCGCCTCGGTCTCGGAGAACAACGTGAGTCGCGTCGGAGCGGCGGTCTGCGGCAAGGCGTGAGCTGCCGTGACGAGAAGCGCGAGTGGGAGCAGGCCCGTGACAGGTTGTGTGAATCGATGCATCGGAACTTCGGGGTGAGGGAGTCGTCGCGGATCCGAGCCCACGCTCGGTCTCCGCATCGACCATCCTGGCCGTTCGCCGTAGTTTCCGCGTCCTGAATCCAGCGGTTTCACCCAGCCTTCGCAGGGTCGGACCCTGAACCGCATCCACGGTGCGTGAACGGTTCCGCTCACACGAACGACGAACGCCGCCGCCGACCTTGAGGTCGGCGGCGGCGTCCTTGCGCGCAGGGATGATCGCGTCGGTGAATCGACCGACGCGGTCTGGCACGATCAGTCTTCCGGCTCTTCGTCGATCCCGAGGATCTTGCGGCCTTCCGCGCTGATCAGGTGGGGACCCCACTCGGGCTCCCAGACGATCTCGATCTCGGTGGACTCGATGCCCTCGAGCGTGTTGCAACGGCGCTTCATGACCTCGGGGATCGTGCGCGCCTCGGGGCAGCTCTGACTCGTCAACGTCATCGTGATGTTGACGACGGATCCATTGATCTTGACGTCGTAGATCAGACCGAGGTCGACGATGTTGACCGGGATCTCGGGGTCGTGGACCTGCCGCAGTTCGGCGTAGGCGTCTTCGGGTGTGGGCATGACTTGCGCGGCTTGCGTGTGGGGAGGTGGCGCTGGAGCGGAGTCTCCCGGGCCGATTGGGGGACCACTCTAACCCCTTTGGCCAATTCTCTCACCCCCCGCAGGGCCACGGATTCTCGATAGGATGCGGGCGTGATCCAGTACGAAGGCACCCTCTACCGGCCTCCCTCCGAGGCGAACAGCTTGATCCTGCAGGCCACCCTTGGGTGTTCCTACAACGAGTGCACGTTCTGCGCGATGTACCGGGACAAGAAGTTCCGCGTGCGACCGCTCGAGGAACTGCGGGCCGAGATCCGTTGGGCGGCTGAGCAGATGGGGGACGTGCGCAAGGTCTTCCTGGCCGACGGGGACGCGCTGATCGCCAAGACGCGGTTTCTCGAGGACATCCTCGACGAGCTGAACGCGCACTTCCCGAACCTCCAGCGCGTGTCCTGCTACGCCTCGCCGCAAGCGCTCCAGGTGCGTTCCGTCGAGGACATGGCGCTCCTCCGCGAGAAGGGTTTGGTGCTGTACTACCTGGGCATCGAGTCGGGGCACGACGACGTGCTGAAGCGTCTAGACAAGGGCGTGGACGCGGCCGAGATGATCCGCGTGGCGAACAAGGCCACCGCGGCCGGCGTGAAGCTGTCGACGATGATCCTGCTCGGCGCTGGCAACCGTGCGGGCTCGCTGGAGCACGCCCGCGAGTCCGCGCGCGTCGTCAACGCGATCCAACCGCGCTTCCTGTCGACGTTGGTGATGACGCCGGTCGAGGACACGCCGCTCTGGGACGAGGCCGAACGCGGCGAGGTCGATGACCTGGACCCGCTCGAGCTGGCGCGCGAGCTCCGCGAGATGCTCGTCCACCTCGAGCTCACGGGCACCATCTTCCGCTCGAACCACGCCAGCAACTACCTGACGTTGAAGGGCACGCTGCCGAAGGATCGGGACGCGTTGGTCGAGGTCCTGGATCGCGTGCTCGCCAACCCAGGGCAAGCCCACTTCGTGCCGGATTGGCTACGCGGGCTGTGACGCGCGAGAGGTTGCCTCTGGCGACCGCTTGGGTGTGCTCACGGTGCATGCTCGTGAGCGATTCAGGCTAGTCGTCGTCCTCATCGACGTCGTCCTCGTCCCCGCCGACGTAGCCGTTGGCCTGCAGGAACTCCAACGCCGATTCGCCGCCGTCGAGGGTGACCGGGCAGGTCTCGACGCCCGTTTCGATCCAGGTCAGGATCATCTGCTCCAGGCGATCGCAACGCTCGACGCGTTGCTCGGACAGGTCGTGAAGAGCTCCCGGATCCTCGCTCAGGTCGAACAACTCGCGCGTCGGGCGGTCCTTGTCGGTCGAGAAGTAGAAGAGCTCGCTGTCGGTCAACACGCCGTGCAACGGGACGCGCAGCAACGCCTCATGTTCATCGGTGGCCTCCCAGAGTCCGTGGGCCGTCGAGAAGAACAGGGGCTCCCGCGCGCGACGTTCCCGGACCTCGTCGTCGAGCAGGTCCGGACCTTGCAGGTTCGACGCGTTCTCGAGGTTCAGGCGCGCCAACAACGTCGGCGCGAGGAACCGATTTTCGACGCGTTCCATGCAGCGGACGCCGGCAGGCACGCCCGGCCCCGCCATGACGAAGGGGACGCGCACCATCTCCTCGTGCACCGTGTTCGAGTGGTGGATGCGACCGTGTTCCAGGAACGCCTCGCCGTGATCGGACGTCACGATGATGATGGTGTCGTCCAGCTGCCCGAGTTCGTCGAGCAGTGCCGTCAACCGACCCAGCCCCGCATCGGCCTGGGCCACCGTCGCGTCGTACAGCGTCGAGTTGTACTGCGTGTCCGCCACCAACTGAGCGGGGTCGTGGCTCTCGCCCTTGATCTTGCGGATGAACGTCGTACGCCACCGAACCGGCGTGTAGCCCTGCGGTTTGGCCGAGGCGAACGCGGAGCGGAACGGTTCTTTCGGTTCGTACTCGTGCGGATCGCTCAACTGCACGTACAGGAAGAAGCGATGGTCCGTCTGCGCACGCAGCCACGGCTCGACCTCGTCGAAAACGGTGTCCGCGGGCACCCACGGCGATTCCCAGAACGTCTCGAAGCCCTGGTTGAAGCCCTTGTCCGCGCGCACGAGGGGATTCGCGGTGAAGCCGGCCGTGGTGTAGCCCTCCTCCTGCATGCGTTCCGGAAGCGTGTCCAGTCGCTGGGACAGGTAGCAGGCGGTGTAGTCGACCAGTCCGTGTTCCGGAGGCGACAGCGACGTCAGGATCGACGCCGTGGACGGCCAGGTCCAGGGCGTCGCGGCCCACGCCGAATCGAACACGACGCCGCGCTGGCCCAACGCATCCAGGTGCGGCGTCGTGGGCTTGTCGTAGCCGTACGTCGAGGTGCGATCCGCACGCAGCGTGTCGACCACGACGACCACGACGTTGGGCTTGTCCCGTTCGACCCGTTCCCGCGGGATCTCGACGTGCTGGACGATCTCGAGGTTGGCGAACGCGGCGGCGGGATCGCCCGTGCTGCCTTCCACCAACTGCGTCTCGATCACGATCGAGTCGTGACCTCGGAGCGCGAGCTCCTGGCGGCTCCACGCCCGATCCCGGTGACGCAACTGCTGGCCGTAGGGCATCTCGGACGTGTGCAGGACGTTCTCGCCGTCGAGGACGCGGAACCGGACCTTGCCCTTGCCCTCCCCCTCGTACGCGGACCCGTCGAAGCCCAACGCGAAGCGCATGTGCGCATCCGGCGGCAGCAGTCGGCAATCGAGCTTCACGCGCGCGGGCGGAACCATGCGCAACGCGGGACTCGGCGTGCTGTCGAACTGGGCGCGATTCGTCGGCGCCATCGTCCTGGGCTCGACCGGATGCGATGCGTGCTCGGCCAGGACCTCCCGCCGATCCGGTTCGGTCACGAACGTCGTGTGAATGCGATCCACCGGCATCAGGTCGACCGGTTCCGGATCACCACACGCGACCACGAACGTGGCGATACCCAGCAGGGAGAGGTTCGAGATCCAGCGCATGCCTCGGAGGATAGCAGCCCCGGGATGCATCCGGACCTCGGCGGGCGTGGATGCGTTTCGCACTGAGATCCGATGCTCGTCGTCCAGGGTCGCGCGCGAGGCGGAGCGATCCAGGTCGACCTTGCGAGACCACGCAGATGTGATCCGCTGTGGCCGCACCCCGTGGTCACCGGCTGCTGGGGAGGTGTTCGGCAGGGAATCCGAGAGCCCTCACCCGGGCCCCGACGCAATCCTTTCCATGGTGGGAGCCGCTTCGGCGCTTGCACCCTGGCGGGAGGCGGAGCACCCGGCAGAATAGGTGCCCGCCTCCCCGGGCGGATTCTCCTCCACCAGCCTGCTCATGCTCCGCACCCTGCGAAACGGTCTCTTGATCGTCGGCGCCCTGGCGACGTTCGTCGCCTCCGGCCAAGCCCAATCGACACCCGAACGAACCCGCCCGCACGCCCTTCGTGGTGTGACCTGGGTGGGCGACTCCACGCCTCGCACGATCCTGATCCAGGACGGTCGGATCGAGCGCATCCAGCCGGCGGATCAGGCGTTCCCCGAGTCCTACACGGTGCTCGAGGCCGAGGGGCTGGTCGCGACGGCCTCGTTCCTCGACGCCTACAGCCACTCGGGTTCGAAGACGGCCGAGCCGGTCGCCGAGCAGGATCGCCCCGTGGACGTCGGCGCGAACGTGCGCACGGACATGCGGCCCGCGAATCGCAAGGGCGTGCAACCCAGCTTCCAGGCGGCCGAGGCCTCGGCTCTCGACGCCGACGCTTCGAAAGCCTGGAGCCAGTCCGGGTTCGGCGCACTGCTCAGCGCACCGCACGGAGAACTGCTGGCCGGAACGAGCGTGCTGCTCGCCACGCGCGATGCGGCGCGCCGCGATCAGACCGTGCGCGCGAACGTGTTCCACCACGGTGCTTTCCAAGCGACGGGACCCGGGTACCCGTCGACGTTGATGGCCTACATGGCGCAGTTGCGGCAGTTCTTCATGGATGCCCAGCACCAGGCCGAACTCGTGGCCCGTTGGGAGGCCGGTCGTCCGGGACCGCGTCCGCCGCACGATCCCGAGCTGGAGGCCGCGCTGTCCCTGATGGACGGCACGACGTTGCTCGTGTGCGAAGCCGACACGGCCCGTGACGTGCACCGCTGGATCGGACTCGCCGACGAGTTCGGCCTGCGCATCGCCATCGCCGGCGGTCGGGATGCCTGGCGCGCCGCCGATCTCCTGGCCGAGCGCAAGATTCCGGTCGTCCTGACCCTCGACTGGGGCGACGAGGTCGACGATCCGCGTGAGAAGGACGAGGACGAAGAGGCCGAGACCGAAGCCGAGGAAGAGGCCGAAACACCTCCCGAGGAATCGGCGGAAGAGGATCCCGAGGTCGACGACAGCGCCAAGTGGGACTACGAAGAACCCTTCGGCGTGAAACTCGACAAGCGACTGCGTTGGGAGGAGCGCCGCGACAGCGCGCGCGTCCTGACCGAAGCTGGCGTCGACGTCTACTTCGGCAGCGGTGGCGACAAGGCCAGCGATCTGCTCGAGCGTGTGCGTACCTTGGTCGAAGCGGGCATGCCCAAGGACGCGGCCCTCCTGGCCTTGACGTCACGCGCTGCGGACTGGATGGGCGTCCCGCGCCAATTCGGTTCCCTCGAGCCCGGCGCAGGTGCTCACTTGACGCTGTGGACGGGCGACCCGTTCGACGAGGACAGCCAGGTGCGGTACTCGATCACCGACGGTTTCGTGCAGGAGTTCGACGCCAAGACGGACGAGGCTCCGGCCCAAGGCGTCGATTTGGACGGGACCTGGCGCGTCAAGGATCCGGACAGCGAAGACAGCGATGAGATGCACCTGACCCTCGACATGGACGAGGACGGTGTCGTGACCGGGACCGTGAAGCTCATGGTCGATGGTGGGGGCGAGCAGGCCCAAGGTGAGGTCTCGGGTCGCGTACGCGGCTCCGACGTCGAGCTGAAGGTGAGCTTCAACCTGGAAGGCACCGACATCGGCGTCTCCATGGAAGGCGAATGGAAGAAGGACGGCTTCACCGGAGAGGCGACCGTTCAGTTCGAGAACCAGCTGCAGGTCTCGCGCTTCGAAGCGAGCCGCATCCCGAAACAACAGTCCAACGGAGGTTCGAAATGAGCCCGCGTCCCACCATGCTTCCGATCCTGCTCGCGACTCTGGCCTCCGTCACGTTCGCCCAGGACCACCCGTTCGAAACGGACGCCTCCCGCGCGCCCTCCTTCGATGTCGGCGCGACCTGCCTGATCCAGGGCGCGACCGTGCACACGGCCACCGGGCCGGCCGAGGTCCTGGACGTGCTCGTCGTCGACGGCAAGATCCGTTCGATCGGCGCAGGCCTGCCCGTTCCGGACGGCGCCAGCGTGCTCGACGGTTCGGGCAAGCACCTGGCTCCCGGCGTAGTCGATTGCCACAGCCACACCGCCATCGAGCGCGGGGTCAACGAGGGCACCCTCTCGATCACGGCCGAGGTGCGCATCCTGGACTCGGTCGACGTCGACGACGTCGGCATCTATCGCGCGCTGGCCGGCGGCGTCACCACGATCCGTCAGCTGCACGGTTCCGCGAACGCCATCGGTGGCCAGGACGCGGTCCTCAAACTGCGCTGGCACGCCGAGCAGGCTTCGGACCTGTACTTCGACGGTGCGCTGACGGGCATCAAGTTCGCCTTGGGCGAGAACCCCAAGCGCTCCGGTGGTCGTGGTGGCGGTCGTTATCCGGGCACCCGGATGGGCATCGAGTCGATCTACGCGCGCGCCTTCGAACGCGCCAAGGAGTACCGGCTCGAGTTCGAGACGTACGAGGCCGCCAAGGCCGCGGGCGAGGATCCTTCGCCGCCGCGTCGCGACCTCCGCCTCGACACGTTGGTCGGCATCCTCGAAGGCAAGGTGCATGTGCACAGCCACTGCTATCGCACCGACGGCATCCTGATGCTCGTGCGCATGAGCCAGCGCTTCGGCTTCCAGATCGCGACGCTCCAGCACGTTCTCGAGGGCTACAAGGTCGCGCACGAACTGGCCGAGGCCCAGGTCCCCGCGTCCGCCTTCGCCGACTGGTGGGGCTACAAGATGGAGGCCTACGACGCGATTCCGCAGGCGCCGTCCTTGATGCATGACGCCGGTGTGTTGACGTCGATCAACTCGGACTCGGACGAGATGATGCGTCGTCTCTACGAAGAAGCCGCCAAGAGCGTGCGCTACGCCGGTATGGACCGCGTCGCTGCGCTGCAACTCGTCACGTTGCATCCCGCCATGC
>JAJDEX010000456.1 GCA_029259575.1 Planctomycetota bacterium
TCGGCTGGCGGCGGCGGGGTCCTTGTCGGCGACGCCCTGGCTGACCGCACGCACGGTCGCCATCGGCACCCCCAGAATCAACAGCTGCAACGGCCCGCAGGCGGCGACCATCGACTCCCAGATGCCGAACGTGCCCTGCCCCAACGTGTCGAGCACGTAGCGCGTGAGCACCATGAAGACCAGGATCTGAATCCCGGACAGCACCCAGTTCGATCCGATGTTCTTGAGCAAGAGGAGGGGTGGCAGGCTTGTCGGTTCCGCGACAAGAGGGAGGCGCGGCGGACGGGCTGGCTTCGCTACAGGAGGAAATGAGCCGGACCGTTCGGCTCCGCGACAGGAATAGGAGAGCCGGAACGTTCGGCTCCGCGACAGGAGGAGAAGAAGCGGGCCGGTCGGTTCCGCTACAGGAGTGAGGAGAAGCGGGCCGGTCGACTCCGCATCGAGGTGGAAGAGGTGCGGACCGGCCGGATCCGTCGCCAGGAGGAAGTGGGGCGGACCGTTCGGCTTCGCAGCCAGAGGAGAGAGAGGCGGACCGGTCGGTTCCGCAAGGACATCCTAGGGACTCAACCCCCGAGGATCGCGCCCGTTGCGCCCCCGTCCTCGATCAACCAGCGGACCAGCACCTGATAGCCGGCTTGGTTCAGGTGCAGGCCGTCGTCGGTGAACTTCCCGGCCAGGCTGCGATTCGCGGCTCGGAGGGGTCCTCGGTCGGTCCTCAGGAAGGTTGCCCCGCGGGACTGGCACAGGTCGGCCAGCGCCGCGTTCGTATCGGCCAGCAGCTGGATCAGGTCGTCCGCCATGCCGACCTCGGGCAGGATTCCGATGACGACGACGGGGACGCCCGGCCGTTCCGCCTGGAGCCGGTCGAAGATCTCGGTCGCGATGGCTCGGGTGCGAGCGGGGGAGGAGCGATCGCGCCGGAAGTCGATCGAAGCCAGGTACAGGACGATGCCCGCCAGGTCGCTCGGGAGCCCGACGGTCAGCCGGTCGCGCAGCTGGGCGATGGGCTCCATCCCGATGCCCAGGCCCACGCAGGGCGCGGCGAAGGCCTCGAGCGGCATGCGTTCGATCGTGGAGGAGCCCAGGAAGGCTACGGCGCCCTTAGCTACGTCGTCCTGTTCGAGGAAGTGGGCCAGGCGGTCCTCGCGGTACTCGCGCCATTCACGGGCTTCGCGGACGGCGTGCGGCTCGACCCATCCGCGCAGGGTGTAGCCGCCGGGGAGCACGTCGAACCAGGACAGGGCGAGGGCTGACGCAGCCGCCGCCGCCAGGCCCAGCACGAGCGTCCACCGGGCGACCCCCGAGCATGCCGATCCGGTCCGAGGTGAGCAGGTCCGACGCGGACCATTCCGGAACGGTCGCGAGGGTCGTTCCAGGGGGCGAGGCATGGGGTGGGACACGCCCAAATCCTGCCATGACAAGGGGTTGAGTCCAAAAGTGAACATGTTCAACTTTGGAATGGCCCTTTGGAGGGCTCCGGTCGATACTGGTCGTAGGAATTGAACGTGTTCAAGTTCTGAGTCGACCCCCCTGGAACGTCCAGAGGGCCCTCCACTCGGCCACCGGCCTGCCGGTCCGCTCTCGAGCGGTCGCGCAACCGGGGTCGGAAGGAGGGGACCGGCTCCATCGCAACGACCTGTCTCACCACCTCACGCTCTTCCTGGAGCTCGCCATGAACCAGCCCATCCTCGCCCTCGCCGCCAGTCCGCTCGCCGCAGGACCTCTCGCCGACCCCGCAGGGAGTCATCAGTTCTACACGTACCTCGCCTACTTGGTGATCAGCATCGGCCTGACGGTCTGGGTCGCGCGGACGTTGAACAAGGGCGGCCGGGTCTTCCTGGTCGACGTGTTCGACGCGAACGAGGAGCTGGCCGACTCGGTCAATCGCTTGCTCGTCGTCGGCTTCTATCTGCTGAACCTGGGCTTCGTCTCGCTGTTCATGAAGCAGCGCGAGGTCGTCCAGAACGCGGTCGGAGGCATCGAGGCCCTCAGCTCCAAGATCGGCGCGGTCCTACTGGTCCTGGGCGCGGTGCACTTCCTGAACCTGTACGTCTTCAGCCGCATCCGCCGTCGCGCGAGCTTGCGTCATGCGCCGCCCCCGGTCCCGCCGACGTCGATGCTGCCGGAGCGCGATCCGTCCGGGCCTGGTTCGGCCAGTGGCAGCGGTGGATTTGGCGCGGCGTTCGACGGTGGCCTCGGTTCGAAAGCCAAGCCCTCGCAGGCTTGAGGGAGCTCGCCATGCAGTACCTCACGGTTCTCTACGACGCCCAATGTGGGCTGTGCTCCTCGGCGCGTCGTTGGTTGGAGCGCCAGGACCTGTACGTCCCGCTCGAGTTCGTGCCCTGTTCGACGCCGCGCGCCGAGTTCCGCTTCCCGACGCTGAACCACGACCTGTCCGCCAAGGACGTCACGGTCATCTCGCCCGAAGGTGAGATCTGGCGCGGGGCCGAGGCTTGGATCGTCTGCCTCTGGGCGACGCACAGTTGGCGGGGTTTGTCCGCCGAGATGAGTCACCCGGGTCAGATGCACCGCGCGCGCGGGTTCTTCGAGATGGTCGGCCGGCATCGCGATCGCATCGGTCGCGGGCTCGGGATGCGGCCGGACGAGCCGCGGCGCGCGGGAGATCGCACGGGCCGCCAGGCCGGTTCGCTCGCGCCATCGTCGCAGTCCTCGGTTCCTTTCGGCTCGAACATCGCGCCGGACCGGAAACACGGAGATCTGGGGTGAGCGTCCCCGTCCGTCGACTCGCCGCGGACTCCGGGCAGTTTCGTGGTGTCCGTCCTAGCGCGATGTGGTTGTCGCCGCGCTACGTCCTGGATCACGAGGCCACGTTCCGTCCGCTCCGCGTGCCTGTGTCGTTCCTGACGCTGCTGCTCGTGCCGCTCCCGTTCGTCGTGTACGGAGCGATCTACAGCGTGCAACTGGGGATGGGCGTTCCGAGCCTTGCGTGGATGGCGCAGGAGTACCGCGCGTACGCCGTTCTCGCCGCGATCCCCGCAGGACTCAGTTGGCTCGTCGGTTTCTTCCCGTTCGTGTCGTCCGCGGAGCGCACGTCGGATGTGATCGGCGTCGTGCGCATGTCGTTCGTGGGCGCGTTGATCGGATTCCTGTGGGCGATGCGCTTCGCATCGAAGAGCGAGTTGCCGTACACGGTGTTCGTCGTCGCGGGAATGTTGCCGATGTTTGCGTTCGCGATGTGGAATCGGTACTGGCCGGTGCGTTTGGAGGCGGTGGTGTGAGCTATCCCACTCGAAGAGAACGCATGGTCGTCAGCGCCCTCGCCAGCATGCTCGCACCGTCCGCTGTCGTGCTTGCTCTGCTGCTGATCAGCTTGCCGGGATCCATCGGATCGAACGATGACGGCCAGGGGTTCCTGTTCCTGTACTTCATGGTCGCGGCCAACTTCATTGGCGCTGTGCCGGCTCTCATCAGTTGGGCAGTGTGCTTTCGCCCCATCGTGATTCAAGGGCGACACCGACCCCAAGTGCGCAGCGTCAAGGAGCTCGCTCGCAGCACGGCGATCGTTGGAGGCTGCTGGGGACTTCTGTTCTCCCTGGTCTCCGGGTGGTGGGTCTGGATCCCCATCATGGCGCTCGCCGGGATCGTCCCCGGGCTCGCGTATGGGGTATGGCTCGACGGCGAGATGCGGACCTACGAGCGGTTGCAAGTCGAGGTTTCGGCGTGAACTGTCCGAGCCGCAACGAGCGCGCGGTCGTGAGTGCGGCGATGAGCTTGCTCGCGCCTGTAGGACTGACGTTCCTGTGGTGTCTGTTCAGCCTGGGATACGGTGTCGCACACCGCCTGGGAGTTATCTTCGAGCGAGTACCGCACATGGTTCGAGGACTTGGGTCTCCGAAGCACCTGGCCGATCTTGTGCGGTACTCGCTCGAGGAAGACCTCCGAGCGGTGTGCGACACCGAATCGCGAGCGGTGTGCGACCCCGAATCGCTCGCTCGAAGAAAGCTCCCGGGTGGTGTGCGACACCGTATGCCTATGCCTGCGGCTTGTGGCTCCGTTTCAAGCTCCGCAGCATCGAGAACCACGACGGCGAGGGGCTGAAGTAGGTGCGACGCTCCCATCTTCAACCGTCTCCTGGACTTCACCATCAAGAGCGTGAACTCCGGTTAGATTGGAGGCATTCCCATGAGCTACCCCAGTCCCAGAAAGCGCGCGACCATGAGCGCGGTGTACTGCTTGCTCGTGCCGACAGGGTTCGTGTTCTGGCTGGGTGTTCTGAATCCGGCTTTCTTGGACCTGGAGGATCGGCCGGCCATGAACCTCGCCTACCTCATCTTCTGGACTCATGTGGTCTTGGCGACTCCCTGTATCGTCAGTTGGGCCGTGGGGATGCGTCCGTTCGTGATTCAGGGAGAGAAGCGGCCCCACGTGCAGAGTCTGGCCAAGCTGGTTCGGATCACAGCTACGATCGGTGTGTGTTGGGGACTTCTGCTCGTGTTGGCTTTCGGTGCGGAGTGGAATTGGGTGATCGCGCTGATCCCCGCGTGGGTGGGGCCGGGTCTCGCCTATGGACTTTGGTTGCAGCAGCAGATGCGCGGGGCGAGTCGATTCAGACGGGCCCGTCTCGGGTGAGTCCGTTCTCGCAACGCCGATCGTCGTTAATCTCGATCACTTCGTCGAACCTCACCGGTCCCAAGCAGATGACTCAGACGAATCCCTACAGACCGAGCCAGGCCGATCTGCGTGATGTCGATGACGATGTGCTGCTGCCCACCGGTTGGAAACGGGCGTGGATGTCGCTGGCGATCTCCTACAGCGCAGTCCTTCCGTTCTGGGCGTTCGTGGCGATCTCGGCTTTCCACACGTCCGAGCCTCTTCGAGAATTCTTGATCATGCCCTTTTTTCTGATGTTTTTTGGGAGCTTCGTGATCATTCCTTCCTGGTTCCTCGTGTTCCTGCCCGTCGTGTTGATCGCTGATCCCAAGTCCCACTGGGTGAGGTCAAGTCGGCTCACGGTGTTCGGTGCTGCTGTGGGATGTGGGTGGGGGGTGTTGGCGAACATGGACCCGGACTCCGAAGTACCCATCGTCTTTGTTCTGTTGGTTTGCGGCGCCTTGCCGGGCTTCCTCTTTGGTCGCTGGAACGACCGCTTCTTGACGCGCAAGTCGCACGCCTGACCACGCTCGATCGCAGTATCCTGTCGCACCCGATGACCTCCACCCCCGAACCTGAAACCGCCACGCGCACCACGAAAGGGGAGCGCACGAAAGCCCGCATCCTGGATGCGTCGCTCGAGCTGTTCATGGATCTCGGGTTCGAGAAGACGACGATGCGCAAGGTGGCCGAGCGCGCGGACGTCTCGGTCGGCAACGCGTACTACTACTTCGAGTCGAAGGAACACCTGGTCCAGGGCTTCTACGGTCGCAGCGACGAGGATCATCACGTCGCCTGCGCGCCGATCCTGGCGACCGAGACGTCGTTCAAGAGGCGACTCGAGAAGGTGCTCGAGGCCAAGCTCGACACGTCCGAGCCCTATCACCACTTCAGCGGCCTGTTGTTCAAGACGGCGGCCGATCCGGCGAGCCCGTTGAACCCGTTCAGCGCCGAGTCGCAGCCCGTGCGCGATCACTCCGTGGCGCTGATGCGCGAGGTGGTCGAGGGTTCGGACATCAAGGTTCACAAGGACCTCGCGGACGACCTGCCGGACCTGTTGTGGCTCTACATGATGGGCGTGATCCTGTTCTGGATCCACGACACGTCGACGGGGCGGGCGCGGACGCGTCGGCTGGTGGCGCACACCACTGGGCTGGTCACGCAGCTGATTCGATTGTCGGGCTTGCCTCTGATGGGGCCCCTGCGGCGACGTGCGAAACGGCTGTTGGTCGACCTGCGCGCCGCTCCGGACGAGGAAATCGTGGCAGGCGCCTCGGATGGAGGCAACTCCCGCGCCGTCGACACGACCTCGGGCCCGGACGAGCGGTAGACTGCGGTCTCCCGCCTGCGCAGGCTCTCTCTTCGGCCGACCTGCGGGACCTTCTCCCCATGGCCGTCACCAATTCCGAGGCGCAGATCGAGCTCCACCGCGAGCTCGCTCCGCGCTATGCCTACCGCTACTCGTTCACGTTCAGCCGCCTGTTCCAGCAGGACTGGCACGCCGAGATGATCGGTCACGTGCCGAAGGGCGCGAACGACATCCTGGACCTGGGCTGCGGCACGGGATTCTTCCTGGCCGAGCTGATGGAGCACCACCCGACCGCCGTCGGGCTCGACATCAGCCACGCGATGCTGAAGGTGTCGGACCAGTACCTCTCGTCCGCGCGTCTCGTCTGCGGCGACGCCGAGAAGCTGCCGTTCATCCCGCGCAACTTCGACGTCGTCTTCTGCAAAGGCAGCCTGCACCACACGCGCGATCACGTGGCGTTCCTGAAGCACTGCAACGAATCGTTGCGTGACGACGGCAAGCTGATCATGAGCGAGCCGTGCAACGACAACCCGCTGATTCGTTTCGCGCGTTGGGTGCTCTACAAGAAGTCCAAGCACTTCGACATCGGCGACCAGGGCTTCACGAGGTCGGGCATCATCGCGTTGTGCGAACAAGCCGGATTCGAGATGCAAACGGTCAAGCGTTACGGCGTTCTGGGTTACGTCTTCGCCGGCTTCCCCGATCACCTCGGCATCCTGCGCTTCATCCCTGGCAACGCCTGGATCACCCGCGCGTTCCTGGCGATCGACCGCGTGATCTGCGCGATCCCGGGTTTGTCGTTGCTGGGCTTCCACGTGATCGTCGTGGCGCGCCCGAAGCGCTGACGTCGTATACCGAGTCGCGCTTGAGCGACTAGTCGCCGCCTTCGGTCGCACTCGAGTCCGGCTCCGCAACCATTAACTGGAGCGCGCCCCAAGCGAACAACACCGAATCGCTCGGGTCCCATTCCTGGTCCGCATGACCGTCGTGCGTCGCGACGTACACCTCCCACGGCGCGTTCGTGAATGGCACGTGACCGTTCGCATCGGACGTAACCACATGACCCGAAGCTCCGGTCATGCGCACGCCAGCCAAGGGCAGGCCAGAGTCGGCATCCAACACGAGCAGCGTATGGTGCAGGCCCGGTTCCAGTTGCACTTCGAGCGGAGCCTCATTCGCCAAAGCGTCGAGAGCCTCCTTCAATCTCACCGTAGCCACGCTGTATCCCGCGGCCGCAATGCGAATGCGCGTATTGGGAAGGACCGGAACGCTGAAGGAAGTTCGCGCGGCGTACGTATTGCTCCACCGCTCCGTTCCCGGCCCTCGATCGAACGTCGCGATGATGTCGCCGATCGGCTCGAGCGTCTTCGAGTCGATGGCGAGCACGGTGAACGCCCGCTCCTCGGCCTGGGTCGAGCGCCGGAACGTCACGTCCTTGGTTCCGTGTTGCACGTGCTGTTCGGCCGGGTCGAACAGGTCGCCGAGCGCGCCGAGACTCGCGTTCACGATCACCACGTCGCACGCCGGGCCGAAGTACCGGAACGCGCCCCGGTCGTCGGTCACCACGTCCTCGGACCACCAAGCCGGAACGCCTTCGAGTTGCACGGCGACGACTTGATCGGCGAGCGGCCTGGACTGGTGCTTCGCCGGCGGTCCGGCGTGAGCGGAGGCCGGGAGCACGAGAACGGTGATCAGGGGCAGATAGAGTGCGAGTTTCGAGTTCATCTCGAAGACCTTTCTTGGCGGGTCGCCGGTGAGTGTGAAGCCAATAAAATGGGTTACGGGACAATCGCGCTGTGAACGCGTTGGCCGGCCCGCTCCGACTGCCGGACCAGGTGATGACGGAGCCTGTAGAGTTCGCGTGATCCCCCGGCCGCTTCGGTCGCGACGCACCGGGCGGTGGCTCGAGCTGCAGACGCGATCTTCATGGGGGCCCTCCGCCAAGCTGACTGCAGGAGTCGTAC
>JAJDEX010000457.1 GCA_029259575.1 Planctomycetota bacterium
CGTAATGAACAGTGCCTGGCACCGTACTTACCTCGTATCATTGGCGCATGCTCAAGTACATACTGACCGCCTTGGTTGTTGCCGCGATCGGCATCGTTCTGTTCGTGAACCGAGGTTCGGCCAACGATCAGATCGCGGATGGGACTTACAAGTTCGATAGTGTCGAGGACACTTACGACGGATCCGCTGGAGTCGTCGAAGTCGGAACGAGCATCCACCTGGTGACGATCCATGGGAAGGGTTCGGTCTGGATCTGGAACGAAGCCGAGAAGGCGTACCTTCAAGTGGCCAATCCTGATTGGAAGTTGATGGCCGAGAAGGGTGGTGAGGGCGAGTACGCGTGGGAGATCCTGGACACGTCCGCGAACCAGTCGATCGACAAGGGCTCCGCGACCTTGGAGTCCTAGGAAGGGACTTCACCACGAAGCGACCGCTGCTCGGCATCTTGTAGGCCGAGTTCCGCCGGATTCGGAATCGGAACCGGGTGGTTCTGGCATGTGGGCCACAGGTCGGGGATCCTGTCCGCCCCACGGGGCGACCACGGAGTCCCGGGACCGACACCTGCACGACCATGGCTGAATCTCGCGACTCCGAGCCCAAACGCTTCGGCACCTTCGGCGGCGTCTTCACGCCCTGCACGCTCACCATCTTGGGCGTCATCATGTTCCTGCGTTTCGGCCAAGTGGTCGGCAACGCGGGTGTTTGGGTGGCGTGCGGGATCGTGCTGGCTTCGAAGGCGATCACGACGATGACGGCGTTGTCGCTGTCGGCGATCGCGACCAACACGCGGGTCAAGGGCGGCGGCGCGTACTTCATGATCAGTCGCGCGCTGGGGGCCGAGTACGGCGGCTCGATCGGCGTCGTGTTCTTCCTCGCGCAAGCGGTGTCGGTCGCGATGTACATCATCGGTTTCACCGAGGCGTGCGTGGCCAGCTTCCCCAGCCTCGCTCCGCACGCCACCTGGATCGCCAGCGCGACGAACCTTGGCGTGTTCATCTGCGTGTTCATCGGCGCCAGTTGGACGATCAAGGTGCAGTACGGAATCCTGGCCGTGCTGATCGCGGCGCTCATCAGCTTCGCACTCGGTGCCTTCACGAACTTCGACAGCGAGGTGCTGCGCGCCAACCTGTCGACGGGATTCTCGACGGGGCAGAGCTCGTTCACGATGTTCGCGTTGTTCTTCCCGGCCGCCACCGGGATCATGGCTGGCGCGAACATGTCCGGCGACCTCCAGGACCCCGCACGCTCCATCCCGCGCGGAACGCTCGGGGCGATCGCGGCCACCGGGGCGATCTACCTCGTCCTGGCCGTTCTGCTGGGCGGTTCGGCGGATCGCGCGACCTTGCTGGGCAACAACATGGTCGTGCGGGACGGCGCGATGTGGCCCGTGCTGGTGATCGCCGGCGTGTTCGCCGCGACGCTCTCGTCCGCCATCGGATCGATGATGGGGGCGCCGCGCATCCTGCAGGCCCTGGCGCGCGATCGCATCTTCGGCCCCTTGGCGCCGTTCGCCCACGGCAGCGGTGCTTCGAAGGAACCGCGTCGCGCCGTCATCGCCACGTTCCTGATCGCGCAGCTCGGCATCCTGGGCGGCGACCTCGACCTGCTCGCGCCGATCATCACGATGTTCTTCATGGTGACGTACGGGTACCTGAACCTGGCGACGTTCAAAGAGGCGTACACGCGCAACCCGTCGTATCGGCCCACGTTCAAGTACATGCACTGGTCGATCGCGCTGCTCGGGACGCTGTCCTGCGGGGGCGTGATGCTGTTGATCGCGCCGCGCTGGGCGTTCGTTGCGGTCGCGTTGATGGCGTTGCTGCACTGGTCGATCTCGCGGCGCAGCGTGCGCACCAGTTGGGGCGACGTGCATGGCGGCGCTTCTTACGAACGCGCGCGCAAGGAGCTGCTGCGCCTCGAGGACGAGCGCTACCACGCGAAGAACTGGCGACCCGCGATCCTGGCGCTCAGCGGAGGCGCCGGCGCGCGCGTGCGCATGGCCACGTTCGGTCACTGGCTCTGCGCCGGTCGAGGCGTGCTGAGTCTCGGGCAGTTGATCACGGGCGAGGTCGACGACCTGGTCGAACGTCGCAAGGCTCAAGAGCGGTCCTTGCGCGGTTTCATTCGCGATCAGGGCCTCGCCGCCTTCCCGGCCGTCGTCGTCGCACCGGACCGCAGTACGGGCATCGAGTCGCTCGTGCAGTGCCACGGACTGGGGGCCTTTCGCCCGAACACGGTCCTGGCCGGGTGGTCGAGCGACCTGGATCAGGCCGAGGACTACCTGGACACGCTGCGGACGGTCACGCGCCTGGGCCAGAACCTCCTGCTGCTCTCCACCGCCGATGGCGAGGATCCGAAGCGTGTGCCCACCGGCACCGTCGACGTCTGGTGGCGCGGCAAGGACAACGGACCATTGATGGTGATGCTGGCGCACCTGCTCGTGCAGAACGAGGCCTGGCGCGATCGACCCATGCGCTTGCTGCGCGTGGTCGCGAACGAGTCGGCTCGCGAAGAGACCGAGCGTCACTTGATGGAGCTGTTGTCGACCGCACGCATCAAGGCCGTTGTCGAGGTGATCGTCGACACCGATCCGGTCGATGCGATCCACCGCGCTTCGGAGAACGCGTCGGTGACGTTCCTCGGCTTCGCCCTGCCGGACGAGGGGCAGGAGCCGAAGGAGTTCCTCGATCGTTCCGAGGACCTGTTGTCAGGGCTCGGCACCGTGTTCTTGGTGCACAGCACCGGCGACGTCTTGCTCGAGGCTTAGCCTGGCCCCCTCACGGCACATCGTCGTGAGGGAGCCAGGCTCGCGGGCACGCCTCAAGGCGTGTCGAGCAGCCGGTCCTTGGCCAGGTACAGGACATGCATGCCCGGCTCGATGCGACGGCTGTCCAGCGGATTGACGAACTCGACGCCGGACTCGCCCTGGGTCAGTCCGATGACGAGGCCGCCGTGCTCGCGCAGTCCGAGTCCTGCGGTCAGTTCGCCATAGGTGGATCCGACGTGCGCCTCGGGGACGACGCCGACGTAGAGCGACGATTGACCGCGCAGCACGACCTGGCTCAACGTGTCCGCAGTGCCGTGGTGTTCGATCGCGTGCGCGAGCAACGAGAACCCCAGGCGGCGTGTTTCGATGACCTCGTCGGCGCCGGCAGCGCGCGCGTGCTCGACGTTCTCGGAGTCGAGGATCTCGACCACGAGGTACACCGGGCGCAGGCGCGCCGAGGTCAACTTCTTGCGCTTCAGGTAGGAGCGCACCGTGAACACCGTCAGCAGCGTCACCGCATCGGCCTGTTGCGGGCTGACACGCCGCGCGCCGGCCACGACGACGGCCGCCGCGCGATCGATGCGCACCTTGTCGAGCTCGCTCTCCTTGGTCGGATCGCCGCGCACCCAATACAGCTCGGCGGGAATCCCCGGCGGCCGCTCGAGGTCGGCCATCAGGACGATCTTGGTCGTCTCGGGATCGTGCTCGGCCATCAACGTGTCGAGGAGCAGGTGCATGCCTTCCTCGTAACCGCAGACGACGATGTGATTGACGTAGCTGCCCATACGGAATTGCTCCTCACGAACACTGAGCACGGCGTTGAGCAGGCTGTGCCCGACGATACCGGCGAACAGGGCCAGGGTGAACATTCCCCCGACCATCAGGAAACTGGTGATGACGCGCCCGACCGCGGTGACCGGAGCCACGTCGCCGAAGCCAACTGTCGTGATCGTGACGAGCGCGAACCACGAACCGTCGGCGGCCGATGTGATCTCCGGGTTGTGCTCGCGTTCGACCAGCCACAGGCTGACGCCGCCGAACAACACCTGGACCAGCAGGAACGACAGCGCCATCACGAACAGGAAGCGGTCGCGCTCGAAGGCGTGGAACAGACCCGTGAAGGGATTGCCGTAACGGAACACGCGGCGTGCGCGTAGCAGGCGCAACAACCGCAACGCACGAAGACCGCGTAGCCCAGGAACGAGCGCCGCGACCGTGACCAGGTCGACGAGCATCAACGGACGCATGGCGTAGCGCAGCCGGCCGAGGATGTGTACGCGAACGCGGCCCAGCGGAGGCCGCTGGAACACTTGCAGGTCAGGTGGCAGGAACGTGGCGACGCGAAGGATGTATTCCGCCGCGAACAGGACCAGCAAGCTCACGTCCAGCACGCGCAGGACCGGGCGAGCCTCTCCCGATGAAGGAAGTAGAAACTCGACGGCGAACAACGCGATCGAGACGAGGATCAGTCCCCAGACCACCGCGGCGATGACCCGATAGCTCCGCGCATCGGGATCGTGGAACGCGGATCGCAGGGCCTCGAACTGGGTCTTCACGGAAGGGATCCTAGCAAAGGGGCGTGAGGCGACCCAGGTCGTCGTCCAACCGTTCAGACCGACAGCTTGGGTGTCGCATCGACCTTTCGATCGCTACCCGGCGACACACCGAACTCTCGCTTGAAGGCGCGACAGAAGGCTGCTTCGGAGCGATAACCGAACCGCTGCGCGACGGCCCCGACCGGATCGGAGTCCTCGCGAAGTGCAGCTCGCGCAAGTTGCAGTCGCCATCGCGTGAGGTAGCGCATCGCAGGTTCGCCGACGACCTCGGTGAAGCGCCCGGCGAAGACCGATCGCGACATGGCGGCGGTGCGCGCCAGGGATTCGAGCGTCCATGCAGCGCCGGGCTCGCGATGCATGGCTGCGATCGCGCGGCCCAGCTGATCGTCACGGAGCGCTGCGAGCCAACCGGTGTCGACGTCGGCCTCGGTCTCGATCCAGCGACGCACCATCTGGATCACCAGGATGTCGGCGAGACGCGTGATGACCGTCTCGCCTCCCGGTCGCAGGGCTTCGGCCTCGCGCGCGATGAACCGCAGCGTGTCCGTCAGCCAACGATCGTCACCGCTCTCCCAGACGTCCATGTGCAGCACGGGTGGGAGTGCATCGACCAATCGCTCGGCGGCGACATGATCGAAGCGAACGACGACGCAGATCAAGCGACACTCCTCGCCGTCACCGCCGAAACGAAGATACTCGTACCTGTCGGTGATGCGCTCGACGGGCAGGTCGAAGAAGTCGACGCTCTCCCGGCCGCATTCGTCCACGAGCCGATGGCCCAGTCCGTGGGGGACGAGCGTCAAGCTTCCGCGTTCGAGCAGCCGCGGTTCGTTCCCATCGGCCTCCAACCAGCAGCGTCCAGCGGTCACGATGTGGAACATCATGTGACCTTCGAGGGCCGGTAGGTCGATGCCCCAGGGCGCCGTCAGTTCGGACCGGGCATAGATGCTGCCGGTCAGCCGGAGGAGGTGGAGGGCCTCCCCCAGGGGGTCGGTGGAGGGCGGAAGCTCGGTCGGACGGTCCATGCGTGGAGTATCGGCTGGCGTTGCTCTGAAGTCCAGGAGACCGGACGTTGGGCACATGAGTCCGGACGTGATGGCATGGATCGTCCGGTTCGGATGGTCGATGCTCTTCGGACAGCGATCGAGGGATCGCCCCGACCCACCCCATCTCGCAAAGGAAACCACCATGCAGACCACTCCCCCGATCCTGGTTCTCGGCGCCACCGGCAAGACCGGTCGTCGCGTTGCCGACCGTCTCGAGTCCCTGGGCCACCCGGTCCGTCGCGCATCCCGCACCAGCACGACTCCCTTCGATTGGGACGCACGCGACACCTGGGGCCCGGCCCTCGACGGGGTCGACGTCGCTTATGTCGTCTACACGCCCGATCTGGCGGTGCCGGCGGCCCCCGACGCGATCCAGGCCTTCACCGAACTGGTCAAGGTGAAGGGGACCCGGCGCCTCGTTCTGCTGTCCGGCCGCGGTGAGGACGAGGCCCAGCGCTGCGAGCGGATCGTCCAGACGTCCGGCCTCGAGTGGACCATCGTCCGCGCCAGTTGGTTCGCGCAGAACTTCGATGAGGGAGCCTTCCACGAAATGGTGCTCTCCGGCGTGGTCACGCTGCCGGTCGGCGACGTGCGCGAGCCCTTCATCGATGTCGAGGACATCGCCGATGTCGTCACCGCGGCTCTGACCGAGGATCGTCACCAGGGCGAGGTCTACGAAGTCACGGGTCCCCGTCTGCTGACCTTCGCCGACGCGGTCCAGGAGATCGGTCTCGCGTCGGGCCGGGAGCTGCGGTTCGAGCAGATCCCCAGCCGCGCCTTCCTCGAAGGCCTCGACCAGGCCGGACTCCCGAGTGAGCAGATCGAGCTGCTCGACTACCTCTTCACCTCGGTGCTCGACGGCCGCAACGAGTCGATGACGGATGGCGTCTCGCGCGCTCTCGGACGTCCCGCGCGCGACATCCGTCACTACGCCAGCGCTGCGGCGGCCCGTGGTTCTTGGGCGCCCGCAGCCTCGAGAAGTTGAATCACCGGGAACGACGACGAGACAAGGAACATCCATGCGACCCACCACTTCCACCCGAACCCTACTCGCCCTCAGCGGCCTGATCGCCATCGGTATCGGCGCTTCGATCCTCATCGCACCCGCCTGGTTCCATGCGTCCAACGGCATCGAGCTCGGCACCGACGCGAACCTGCTCAGCGAGGTTCGCGCGCCCGGCGGTGCCCTTCTGGCGCTCGGGTTCATGATGTTGATCGGCGTCTTCGTGACGTCGTTCACGATCGCATCGACGTCGATCGCCGCTGGGGTCTATCTCGCCTATGGCTCGTCACGCCTGTTGAGCATCGTGCTCGATGGTGTGCCCGACGCAGGGCTCGTCGCGGCGGCCGGCATCGAGCTGGCGCTCGGCGGGGCCTGCGCTCTCGTGCTGAGGCGGCTCGTGAAGCAGAAGGACCGCGCCGTTCACCAGCAAGAGGTGGCGAGGTGATGCACGCGGCTGAAGTGGCTTCGACCACGGCAGCGATCGGGTCAGGCCTGGTCGCAGGACTGTGCTTCGCATTCGAGTCCTTCCTGATGCGATCGTTCGACCACCTCGGGCCGTCGCAAGCCATCCGGACCATGCAGGTGATCAACGCAACGATCCTGCGCTCCACCACGATGTGGGTCTGGATGGTCACGCCTCTCGTGGGTGTGTGCGCGACGGTCCTCGCCGAGGAGCGAGGACTCACCGTCGCTGCACTGGTGTCCTACGTGACGGGTGCCTTGCTGATCACCCGGTCGCGCAACATCCCGCTCAACGAGGAACTCGACCGCGTCGATCCCGCCGCGCCGGACGCTGAAGCGGCTTGGCGACGCTACCGAGGTCGTTGGGGGAGGTGGAATGCTCTCCGCGTCGTCGCCTGTGGACTGGCCACGGGCGGCTTCGCGCTCGCGGCATGAGCCAGCTCGGGGGCTCGAACCAGACCTCGACGTTTCGCGGCCTACGCAGGGCCTCCGGTCGTCCGTGACTGGAGTTCCTGTGCCGCCCCATCAGTCCGGGAATCGATCGACGACGCGTACCTCGTTGATCGAGAGCTGACCCGGCTTCGGCCACGGCGCCTTCGTTCCCTTACCAACCGCGATCATCGGACCCATGCAGTGATCGGCAGGCAGATGGATGAGCTTGGCGACCGCCTCGTGATCGAACCCGATCATCGGACACGAGTCGTAACCCATTCCCTTGGCCGTCAACATGATCGTCTGCATGGCCATGCCGATCGAGCGTTGAGCTTCGTCACGTTGCAGCTGCGGCTTGCCCTCGTGGAACGGACCCATCCAGTTGACGAGCAGGTCGGCGACCTCGGTCGGGGCGTTCTGCCAGTAGCGCTGCGGCTCCTTCTTCCACGCATCCATGTCCGCCGTCATCACGATCAACAGCGACGCGTCGGTCATCTGCGCCTGGTCATTGCCGACGGCGCGGATCTGCTTGCGCAGTTCCGGGTCCAGAACGGTGACGAAACGCCAGTGCTGAATGTTGAACGACGTCGGTGCCTGCATGCCGGCTTCGATCAGTTGCGTGACCTCGGCCTCGCTCATGCGATGAACCGGGTCGAATTGCTTGATGGCGCGGCGGGCGGTGATGGCTTCGAAGACGTTCATGATGGGATAGGTGTTCTGCGATGCGCCCGAGCGAGTCTCGGAGCGGGCGAGAGGATAGGCGACGAGTGCGTTTCTCTCACCCCTTTCATGACCCGTCGTTGCGCAAGTCTTGGGAATCCCGAGCCGTGACCTGCATCTATCGAAAGGATCCGCGCGACGGATTCGGAGCAGATCGCAAAGACGTCCATGGCGGCCAAGATGCAAGGCGGAGGGACGGCAGGATGGGTTCTCGGTGGAACGATCGGGTTCCCGCTCGGAATCGACCATCCTGATCGGAATGATTGGAGCACCACCCCTTCACGAGGAGCACCCCATGGAACCCCAGGACGAAACGGACCAACTCGCCGAAGCCATCAACCGACTTGCGGACGCCATCGCTGGCAGCGGTGTGCCACAGGGCGCCGAGGGCGCTGCGGACGCTGCCGCCGAGGCCGAACCCATCTTGACGGTCACGGACGGACCGGTCATCCCCGACGTCGACAACATCACCGAATGGCTCTCCAGCGCGAAGGAGAAGCTGATCGACTTCCTGCCGCAGCTCATCGCAGCCGTGGTCATCCTGGTGATCGGATGGGTCGTGGCCCGCATCGTCACCGCGATCGTGCGCAAGGCGCTGAGCAAGTCGAAGCTCGACCCTACGCTGATCAACTTCCTCACGAGCCTCATCTACTTCGGGATCATGGCCTTCGTGCTCGTCTCATCGGTCACGAAGCTCGGTGTGAACACGGCGTCCTTCGTCGCGATCATCGGTGCGGCCAGCTTCGCGTTGGGCTTCGCGATGCAAGGTTCGCTCAGCAACTTCGCGGCGGGCGTGATGCTGATGATCTTCCGCCCGATGCGCGTCAACGATCTGGTCGAGGCTGGCGGCGTCTTGGGTGTCGTCGAAGAGATCGGCGTGTTCGCGACGACGATCAACACGCTCGAGAACAAGCGCGCGATCATCGCGAACAGCACGGTCACCGGGAAGAACATCATCAACTACACGACGAACGGCGCGTTGCGCGTCGACATGACCTTCGGCATCGCCTACGAGGCCGACATGGACAAGGCCATGCAGTTGATGAAGGACGTCCTGGACGCCGATGAGCGCGTCATGGACGACCCGCCGTCGACGGTCGCCTGCACCGAACACGGCGACTCGAGCGTCAACTTCGTCTGCCGACCCTTCGTGCACCCCGACCACTACTGGAGCGTCTGGTTCGACACGCACAAGAAGGTCAAGGAGTCCTTCGACGCCGCCGGAATCGGCATCCCGTTCCCGCAGCGTGACGTGCACCTGGTCGGTGGCTCGCTGCAGGACTGAGCGTAGCCCACGACACGAATCGGGGAGGGGCGGGTCCATGGGCCCGCCCCTTCTTTCGTCCTTCCGGCGTGGACCCCCATGGAGTGGGTCCATCGCACGCGTCACCCCGGACCCGTCCGACTCCGCCGCCGGAACCGAACCCGATGCTGCCGTCCTCGGCCTCCGTGAGTACGAACAGAGCACCCACGCTGAGCTCGACCTGATGGCGTGAACGGATCGCTTCGTCCAGGTCTCCCGTCGGATCGATGCGATCGAGGACGGTGGTCCCCGGCTT
>JAJDEX010000458.1 GCA_029259575.1 Planctomycetota bacterium
GCCCTCTCGGACCGCTCGAACGGCCCCTTCGTCGCCGTCAACTGCGCGGCGATCCCCGCCGGCCTGATGGAGTCCGAATTCTTCGGCTCCGTGCGTGGCGCCTATACCGGCGCCGATCGCACGCGCGACGGACGCTTCGTCGCGGCCCACGGGGGCACCTTGTTCCTGGACGAGGTCGCCGAACTGCCCCAGGAGTTGCAGCCCAAACTCCTGCGCGCCCTACAGGAACGTCGCGTCACACCGGTCGGCGGTCCCGAGGAGGTCGAATTCGACGCACGCATCGTCGCCGCCACGAATCGCGATCTGCCCACCGATGTGCGCGAAGGACGGTTCCGCGAGGACCTCTACTATCGCCTCGCCGTCGTCCCGATCACGACGCCGCCATTGCGCGACCGTCGCGAGGACGTCCCGATGCTGATCGAGCACTTCGCGGATGCGGCCGCCCGCCGCCACGATCGCGAACGCCCGCGGATGACGTCCGCGCTGACGCGCCGATTGCTCGACCATGCTTGGCCGGGGAACGTGCGGGAGCTGGCCAATGTCATCGAACGCATCGTGCTCTTGGCTGAAGGTGGCACGGCGACGCCGGACGACCTTCCCGAGGATCTGGCTGTTCAGCAGGACGGCCCTGGTGCGTTCCGTTTGGACCCCGGCGGAATCTCCTGGGAAGAGCACGAGCGGGAGGCGTTGCGGCAAGCGCTCGAGATGGCGCGTGGGAACCGGACGCAAGCCGCGAAGCTGTTGGATATGCCGTACAAGGCGTTCTTGTATCGGTTGGACAAGCATGGGCTGAATCAGCCGGCTTAGTCGGAAGACACACAACCGGGAGTTGGAACTTGGTGTGCGGCGGACTGAACGGGACAAGACGCGGACCTAGCACTCGTGAGGTACAACCCGAACAGGGCCGTCGCATGCGAGAAGCGCGCTGTCTGTTGCAGCATCTTGGTGAGCCCTTGAGAGTCCCTACCCCTGCACCAACGCAATGCACGCCCCCACCGGGTCCTGAATCACGGCACTTGTGGGCTCGCCATCGTTCCCGCGGGACGACTTGAGGATCTCGCCACCTTCCTGCTCTACACGACGAAGACTCTCGGCGAGGTCGCCGACGGGGAGGACCATCATCCAGACGGGCGGCAGGCCCGCATTCACGCCGCGTGCATGGCAGATACCCGCGGCGGGGTCACCATCTTCGCCGCACATGTTGAAGTCGGCGTAGCGCTCGCCTGCGTCTTCCATCTCGACGTCCTGCGCGGTCCAACCGACGACCTGCCGATAGAAATCACGCGTTGCCGAGGCGTCCGGGACGGTCAGGTCGAGCCAGGCGATATGACCCACACGCGCCGCATCGCCGCCGATCGGGGGAACCGCCTCCGCGGGAACGACGGGGATGATCCCGAAAGCCGCTCCGTTCGGGTCGAGGAGGACCGCCCATTGGTTCGCCTGATCCAGCATGAGCTCGCTCCCGCCCAGCTCGAGCGCGAGCTTCACACTGGCTGCGACATCGGCGACCTGGATGTGTGGCATCCATTGGAGCGGGAGGTGAGCGTACTCCGCTTGGCGCGCGCCCAGACCGATGATCGGCGAACCCAGGTTGTTCATCAGATCCTCGCGCCAGAGCGGGCTCTCGCCGGTGGTCAGTACGCGTGAGTAGAAGCGCACTTCCCGTTCATGTTCGGGAACGGCGATGTCGGCGCTGAGGATTCCGCCGACATGCGGAGCAAAGGTGTGACTCATGGTTCGTGTCCTGGTTGGGCGCACGTTGGGTGCGAGCTCATCGGCCAGAGATCGTACTGCAATGGGTATCGAGGCCACGAAGTTCCAGGCTGCGACCGCTCTCATGGCTACCTCAAGAACTCATCTCTCGAAGTCCTTGGCATGGCAGCTTCGTCGTGCGTGATCTACATCAGCTCGTACAACCGCCGGGTTGGTCGCTCGTCCTGCTTCATCACTTCGAAGTCGACTCACCTGCCGAGCAACGACCGGCGAGGACTGCTGGCTACATCTACTGATGGGGAGGATCATGGAGAGCGTGCCGATCGCGCCACTCTAGACCGCCCGGAAGGTTGCCGGTTGCGAACTCCAGATGGACGATGCGCCGGTTGGTTGGCATCACAGCTTTCGAGGATGCGTGCAGCAATAGAGGCCGCATGATCAGTCCTCCCGAAGGAGGGATGAGGCAGTTCACGGGCCGTTGCGAGTCTCCAATTCCTTGAATCTCCTGCGGCGAGAGGATTCCGCGATCGTGAGTGCCTGGGAAGACGCGAAGGGGACCGTTCAGCTCCGTAGTGCCATCCAGATCGAGGCGTACTGCCACCATCGACTCGAGCACCTCCAAGGGCGGACGAACATGCGGAACGCCACCCTTGGTGGACCAGGCGTCGAACCCTTCCGTCTCGCGCCGAGTCCGCACGGCAATCGTCACGTCCTGATGCCAGGGGACGAGCCAGTTGGAAGCCGGAGTCTTGTCGAAGAGCGTAGCCTTCGTCGCGAACGCATCACGACCCAAGATGTCCGCGACGACGCCTCGGATGGGGTCGGAAGTGGCGGCAGCGCGTACGGCTTCGAACGCCAGCCCGTCCCGCCTGCCCACTCGACCTGGATCACCATCGAAGAGGGCGAGCAGGTCCTGCCGCAAGTCGTC
>JAJDEX010000459.1 GCA_029259575.1 Planctomycetota bacterium
GCGGACAATGCGGGACGCTGGCACGTGACCCGCGCTACTCCATCCGAGAAGAAGCATTCCGGGAACCGTTAGGAACGCTGTCTGCTTGATCCAGCTATCAACGTAAGCGTTCGGCCAACCCCATTCGAAGCGCGGCTCGAGACTTGCTAGCGTTGAAAAGGGAGTGCGTTGGAAGGGCTACTCGGCAGCCGCTGCGACGCCGTGTTCGGGCGTCGTGCTTCGCATGGCCTTCCAGTTGCGCGGCGTGAGCTCGTCGATGCGACTCGACGGGTGCGTCATCATTCGATGCAGTACGTCCTGGATGTACACGAAGACGTTGACGTTCTGTATACGGCAGGACTCGACGATCGTGTAGAGCGTAGCGGCACGCTTGCCGCCATCTTTACTGCCCGCGAAAAGCCAGTTCTTGCGACCGACGGCCACGCGGCGCAGACTTCGCTCGCACGCGTTATTGTCGATCGACAGGAACGGTTCGTCGATGTATCGGCAGAGTGCTACCCAGTGATTGTGGGCATACTGCACTGCTTTCGCCAAAGGGTCCTTCTTCGTCGGTCTTTGGCGAAGCTCTTTGATGTAGTCTCGCAGCGAATCCAGAACTCCCGCTGAACTCGATTGGCGCAATTCGTGGAGCTTCACCGGGTCTCCGCGACCTTCCGCTTCGACCTTGTACATGACTTGGATCAGCGCGAGGACGCGCGCGCATTCCTGCGGTGCGAAATCCATCGCTTCGTAAAACTTCCGACGGGCGTGCGCCCAACACCCGACCTCGACGCGCGATCCGTCGGTAAACAGCGCATCGAACGTCGATGCCGCGTCCGCCTGGACGTAGCCTTCGTAGTCCTCGAGCACGCGTGCCGGACCGATGCCCTCGCGCGTCAGCGTGAAATCGTAGAAGACCTCGCCCTGTTCGCCGACGTACGACCAAATACGGCAGTTCCGCGCGCCGCCCTTCTTCCAGTTCTCCTGCATCCGCACGCGCGTATCGTCTGTTTGGACGACGCGTGAACCGAGAACGGATCGCCGGATCGCTTGGGCGATCGGGTTCAGCTCGAACGCCGTGTCGCGAACCCAGTCGCACATCGTGGAGCGCGCCAACTCGACGTCGAAACGCGCAAAGATCTCCGCGATGCGGTTCAGCGGAAGGTGGTCGGCATACTTCGAAGTAACGATATGCGCCAACAGCCCCGCGCCCGGTCGGCCCTTTTCGATCACCCTGTCGGGAAGGCTCTCTTGCAGGACGCCTTCCTCGGGACACTTCGAACAGGCAAATTTCGGGCGCACGTGTTGCACGACGATAAGGCTCGCTGGCTCGTAATCGAGCTGTTCGCTGATATCTTCGCCGATCTGCTTGCGCGCTTCGCCGCAGCAAGCGCACGTTCGGTCGGCAATCGAGGGAGCGTGCACGATCTGTTTGCGCGGCAGGTGATCGGGAAGAGGCTGACGGCCTGCGCGTGATCGCTTCTTGCGCTTCTTCTTCGGGGCCTTTGCTCGCTCGATCTCCTCTTCAAAGTCCGGAGCCTCGTTCGCGTGTTCCAAGACCTGGCCGTCATCGGCGTCTTGTGAGTACGTGAGAAGAAGCTGCGCGGGATCGAGTTTCTCCGAGCCGCCTTTAAACCGCGCGAATGCGCGCTTCAGTTCGCGCTCGAGCGCCTCAATCTTCGTTTTGTCTTTCTCGAGCTTCGCGAGAAGTTGAGCGGCCTGCTCTTGGAGGATGTGTTGTTCGTCGAGGAGGGCTTCGCGCTCGGCGTGGAGTCGACGGTTCTCGCTCTTTAGCGCTTCGTTTTCTCGAAGAACAGTGTCCGTCGACGTCATGATCGAATCTTACAAATCGCATGCTCCGTTTCAAAGACTCGAACAAGAAAATCGTTCACGGAGAATGCCCCGACTTCGCAGCGTAGTCCAACCAGCGACGGCGTCTTGTCTTCGAGACGTCGATGCCGCCGATCAGCAGCAATAGTTCCTCGCGTGTCATCTCGAGGTCGGAGCGGTGCGTCTCGCTCGGCCACGAGAATGTTCCCTTCTCGAGTCGCTTTGCGAACAAGCAATAGCCCGCTCGATCCCAGTACAGGATCTTCAGTCGATCACGACGACGATTGCAGAAGACGAACAGATGACCGGACAGCGGATCGCCCCCGATGATCTGTCGAGTACAGGCGGCGAGACCGTCGAACGACTTGCGCATGTCGGTGATGCCGGGCGCGAAGTACACCTTCGTTGTCGCGTTCAGCGAGAACACGGAGCGCACTCCGCGGCCGCAATCACTCGCTGAAGAAGTTCCTCGCTGATCGGTCCCGGGATCCGGATTACCCGACCGCCGGCCACCACGATCTCAATCGCGCTTGCGGTTGCGACACCATCCGTCAACGTCACCGGCATCCACGTCGTATCGGATGTCGAGCGACGCTTCGCCACCGGAGCCGAGTCGACGTTGAGACGGGATCTCCACCACCGAAACGTCGCAATCGCGATGCCGCGCTCACGGCAAAAACCGACCTGCGTCGATCCGCTCTGCTCCCACTCCGAAATCACTCCGGCCCAATGGTGCCGCCGGTCGCTCGCACCACGCGTCTTTGTTCTCGCCATCGATCGGCTCCTTCCAGAATCAGGAAAGCCGAATCATGAACGAACGGGCGAGAGCGCGCCAGATGGGGTTGGCCGAACGGTTACGTTGTAGATCGGTTGCGGAGTTGACGGCACCTGGCAGAACAGAAGACGGCTATCCCGCTCCGCCAAATCGTTAGTCACATGATCAACTGAAATCGGGGGGTGACCGATCAGCGCTAAGCCGAGGAACGAATGGGAGCGGTGTTCGCCCAGTTCGCAGAAGCCATCGGGGTTCGACGAAGCTAAGCGCGTCGACCTGCAGGGTGACCCACACTTCAACAAGGTCACGGGCGAGGACGTGCCCACGCGGCATGCTCATGGGAAAGATATCCCGGGGGGTGTTCGGCCGGCACGACCGGACGAGATTCCTGGGGGTGGCAACTGATGACCGATCTAGTGGCTGTCCTTGAAGATTGGTACGACGGAAACTGCGACGGCGATTGGGAGCACGGATGGGGCGTGCGTATCAGCACGCTGGACAACCCGGGCTGGTCGATCGAGATCAACCTCAAAGAGACGGCTCTCCAGGGGAAGGCGTTCGATCGGGTGCAGGAGCATCGGAAAGGGGACGACTGGGTTCGATGCTGGGTCGAAGCGGACGTATTCAAGGGACGTGGTGGTCCGAAGAACCTCGGGGACATTCTGAGGATCTTCACTTCCTGGAGGGGAGCTA
>JAJDEX010000460.1 GCA_029259575.1 Planctomycetota bacterium
CGTTCGCCGCGCCCGTGCCGATCACGACGACGATGAGCCATGTCAGCGGGATCCAAGCCGCAGACCTGGACGGGGACGGGGACCTCGACGTCGTGGCGAGCGGGAACGAAGCGCCTACCCTCGGTTGGTTCGAGAACCTCGGCGGCCAGGTCTTCAGTACGGTTCGGACCTTCCCCACCACGGTCGCGAACGCGGCGACCCTCGCGACGGGCGACCTGGACGGGGACGGGGACCTCGACCTGGTGACCTCCGTTTTCAACGACCACGAGATCCTTTGGCATGAGAACCTCGGCGGCGGCAGCTTCTCGCCGGCGGAGCTGATCGAGGGCGTGAGTTCGATCTATGACGCGGAACTGGCCGACCTCGACGGAGACGACAAGGTGGACGTCGTGTGGTGCGGGAGTTTCGAGGTCGCCTGGAAGCGGAACCAGATCCTGTTCCCGATCGGGACGCCCTACTGCAGTGGCAACCCGAACACGACGGGCACCGTCGGGACCTTGGGCGCGTACGGGTCGGACGTCGTGGTGGCGAACGAGTTCGTCCTGCGCGCCAAGGACCTGCCGCCCAACGAGTTCGGCTTCTTCCTGATGGGGTCCATCCAGGCAGCGTCGCCTGTCGGACCGGGAGTGCTCTGTCTCGACAACCCGATCCTTCGTCTGATCGGTTCCCCAGGTTCGGTCGTCAACTCGGGCCCCGGCGGGACCATCGAACGTACGATCGACCTCGTATCCCTTCCGAATGCCACGTTCGTCCAGGCCGGGGAGACGTGGAACTTCCAACTCTGGCATCGCGACTTCGAAATCCCCACCTTGACCCAGACGATGAACTTCACCGAGGGGGTCTCGGTCACGTTCCAGTGATCTGACCGCTTCGAGGCGCTCGTCCTGTGGGAAGCGACTGCGCGTGCGCTTCGGTTCGCGCGCAAGACGCTTGGACTGTTGTAGCCCGAACAAGAAGGTCGAGTGCGACACACGCCGTGCTCCCGCGTGAAGTCACGCATCGAGCGGCTGCACGCCTGGCACTGCTCCACCAATGCGGTGCGTCCCTAGCGGCTTCGTTGGCGCTCAAGAGGACTGTGCTGAGCGCGGGGGACCTGACCGTCGGACGCCGGACCGCCCGCTATCGCGGACGACGGAATGATCGTTGTGCCGCTCCCTGGGTCATCGGTGGCTTGGTCGGGTCCGCGCGGTCTTGAATCGGGGTGTTGCATCGTGGACTCCACTCGGCTGATCCGAGGGCCGGGAAGACCGCAATGCTGGTGTCATCAACAAGTCCGACTGGGTCCGTGTTCTTGTGTAGAGCACAACCATGAGCCGCATGAGTCCGCGCGACCTGATGCAGGCAGACGAGATCGTCACGTTGCAGCTCCTGGAACCGTCGGACGCTATGGCACGGGTCCATGGCCAGCTCTAAAGAGATGGTGAGCCGGGTCCCGGCATCCAAGTCACTGCACAACTCGACGGGCTCAACCTCGCAGCGTGCACGTCCGACCACGAGGGACGCAATGAACTCGCGCTCGATCATGAAGGCCCCATCGAGGTCGGGTTCGGGATTACCTGGAATCGCGTCTTCGCACGACGCGACATCAGCGCCTCACGCTCAACTCATTGCGTGCAGGACATTCACCTGCCCACCGGGACCATTCACGTTCGACCGCGAACGTCCAGGAGGTCACATGATTGAGATCGCATCCGAACGTGGGAGCCCGGCGCCGCTCTTGGAGTTGGATCCGTCATGAGGACCTTCGACAGAAGCTCCATTGGGCTGACATCCCTCAATGATGGTCATTATGAGATCACCCGTGTGGACTGGAAATGCGACATGACCGAACGTGCCACCGTCGAGATGATCAACGGTACCAGGGTCTGGGTGCTGCTCGAACCCGTCGTTGACAGCGAGCATTCCTGCGTGCGCCCTAGACCATGCCCGCGGATTGCATTCTCCAGGACCAGAAAGGATTCATAACGCGGCCCATTGCACCCAGAGCACAGCTGGGAAGGAGGGCGCAATCATGAATCACTCTGTTTCTTGGCTAGATCGGTAAGGTGAAGAGGTCCCATGACCAAGTCCCCAACCTCTGGAGAAAGATATGGCACAACGTAACGCGATGAGAACCTTGGCAGCAGTGGCTCTGATCCAAGTGGTTGCGGCGCAAGGAGGCGACGATTGCTCGGCTCCCACGGTGATTTCCGGGACGGGTGTGTTCAGCGTCGACCTGTCTTCGGCGTCGACGAGTCTTGGCGCTCCGTGTGACAGCCTGGAACAGGATGTGTTCTTCGAATGGACTCCGGACGAGGGTGGCGACTATCGGTTCAAGATGACCAACCCGCTCGTTTACGTGGCCTTCCACCCGACCATCCAGGTCGCCGTCGGTGGGGATTGCAACTCCACTTGCCTTGCCGGTCCGTTTGGTCGGTACATCGCGCTTTCGAACATCGTCGCGAACCAGCCGTACCTCTTGAGGATTTCGAAGACCGATCCAGCTGGTCCGTTCACGACGGGTTGGCTCGAGATCGTCAAGGACCTCCCCATTCCCACCGGCGTCCATCCTTGCGATGCGGCGCGCGTGATCTCGGGGACTGGAATGTTCCGGTGGGCCATTCAACCCGGTGACCCGTCATCGACAATCACCCGAACGGGCCTTCCCACCGCGAGCCCCTGGTCGGAGTACTACTCCGATCCGGCGGATGCCGCCTGTGGTTCTGGGACCATCACGACCAACGGAACGTTCCTGAACTGGACTGCACCCGCGGATGGCACCTACTCGTTCCTGGCCGCCTCGGGCCAGATCGACATCGGAGACTACGAGGACCTCTTGATCGGCGAGTCGAACACCGCAGCCATGTCCATCTTTCGCGGCGTGGACTGCGGGGACCTTACGTGCGTCGGTACCTCGTCCGACATCGACCCCTTCATCGGCCTCTTCTGGGCACAACTCCTGGATGTTCAAGCATCTGCAGGTGAGGCCTTTACGATTCAGCTCTCGGACAACACCCCCACCGTGGCCTCCCGAAGTCGCCTCTTCATCAACGGTGTGACGGCGCCCTGCGCATCCTCCGAGAACTTCCAAGTCTCCTGCACGCCGCCGAACAGCCATCATGACGGGGGCCAGGTCGGCTTGAGCGGGTCCTTCACCGACTGCTCCGGGGGAGGCCTCCATCTCGAGGCCTTCCAAGGTCCCGCTGGGGAGTTCGGCTACTTCCTGATGGGCAGCGGAGCGAGTCAGAACATCCTGGCCTTCGAAGGCATGCTTTGCCTGGACAGCCCCGTTGGTCGGTACAACGCGAACCTCGCGAACAACATCGGCGTGCCAGCCATGAACTCCATCGGGATGTTCCATCCGGACAGTCGTCGGTTCATGAACGTGGCCGGAACCTCGACCTCGGGTACCGGGTTCGATGTGCCCCTGACCCTGCCCAATCCCCCCGGCCCGGGGCAGATCCTCCCAGGAGACACGTGGTACTTCCAGCTGTGGTATCGCGACGAGAGCGCGCTGGGACAGAACTCCTCGAACCTCTCCGCGGCTCTCGGAGTGACCTTTCCCTGAGTCCATCATCGACCAAGCCCTCTGCTTGCTGCGAGATCCCTCTGCCACACAGGCTCTTTCGACCAGGAGCACGGCCCAGGCAGTTGGGGCGGGACCGCGACCCGGTCGGCAACCGGCCCGCCTGCGCACCCAGCCGCATGGAGATGCCGTTTCCACACATGGACTACGCCTGTGGGTCCCGAGACGTCCAACCGGGCCTCCCTGCCGCCTTTGTGCATGGCTCCGATCCGGTCAGCAGGTCTTCGCCCAAGCATCTCATCGCTCGAGCGCGATCAGCAGAGGAATCGATCGGTGCTGCCTCGGCCCGCTACTCTCCTTCATGGTGACCCGGGTAGTGCACGGAGTGGCAGCTGCAGGCTCGGACTCCCCGGCAAGGCTGACGGCCGACCAGGGCCTCTGGATGGGGAGACGTGGCCGACGCGCGCGCCCTCGGAGCCCTTGCCGGCGATAGACACTACACGGCGCCGAACAACCCGCATCGCGGCACGGGTCGGCAACGAGTGAGCGCCACGTCCCGAAACTCCCGACCTAACGACCAGATCGGCACCTCTCTCGAGACCTCCAGAAAGTTCGAGAGGCCGTTGGCCTTGGGGTCCGATCTAGACGCACGGGTTTCAGCCTGGGGGACCCAAGCGCAACGCCGATGCGAACTCCCCCACGGCGGCGAAGAGCATCGACGCATCTCGGGCACGCATCGCGACTTGCGTCGATC
>JAJDEX010000047.1 GCA_029259575.1 Planctomycetota bacterium
CGCGCGACGTCGCGTTGCCCCGCGACACGTTCGCCCGGATCACGTAGCCCACCGACGCGATCACGCCCGCGGTCAGCGACCAGGCGACGGCCCCCGGGAAGTAGTCGACGAAGGGAATCAGGGTCAGTCGCGGCACCGCCAGGAGCGCGCCCTTCAGGCCGAAGAGGCCATCGTAGTGATCGTTGTTCCAGCCCGTCTTCGCCACCATCGACTGCGGGACGATGGTGCCGTAGGTGTTCATCGCGTGGACGCACCACAGGATGCCTGGACCGACCAGGAGCATCAGCGTGCGCGGTTGAACGAGCTTGCGCACCGCTGCTTGCAGACCCTCTCGACGGCTCGCGGCCCACAACAGGACCGGCGCGAGCAGCACCGCCTCGGGTCGCGTGATCAACGCGATGCCGTACCAGGCCGCCGCGTTGCTCGTCCGGCCCGACAGAGCGCATCCGAGCGAGCCCATCAGGACCAGCGCGAAGAGCGCGCTCTCCATGCCGAGCAATTGGTTGTCGACGAAGACCGGCGCCAGGCAGATCAGAGCGATCAGCGGCAAGCGCACGGAGGCCGGCAACGCGCGGGCAGCGAGAACGGAGACGCCGGTCCAGAGCGCCACGTTCAGCGTCGTGACTGCGATCGCCACGTGCGACCCGAACAGTCCGTACAGCACGGTGCAGAGGAGCCCGAAGAGCGGCGAGGTCAGTCCGAAGACCGGCTCGCCCGCGTTGTAGACGAAGTCGCCCGTGGTCCACAGGTTGCGCGCATAGCGCAGATGGATGTAGGCGTCGTCGACGAGCACGAAGTGCGTCACGAAGGCCGCGAGCGCCAGGCGCAGGATCGCCGAACCGACGATCACGCCGACGACCGCGCCTCCGAGGACCGACGTGGGAGCCGGGTCGGGCGTCGATGCCTCTGATTCGCTCCTCGGTTGCGTGCGCGGCATGGGAGCCGGCTGCGAACCGTCCGGCGCGAGCAGGTGATCGCTCTGCGTGTTCGTGTCCATGACTAGGCCGCCAGGGCCTGCCCTCCACCGGTCTCGCGCGTCGGTTTGGTGGCCTCGATGTAGAGGCTCTCCCAGCGATGGCTCTCGCCATCGGCCGCCAACGTCGGAATGGCGCTCTCGCCGAACTCCGCTTCGCGCAGGTCCGTGAAGCCGATCGTCCCGAGCAGTTCGAACATCAGGGACGCGTCCCAGATGGACATGTGCAGGTGGTTCTGCGCCAGGTTCGAAAGCGCTTCCGGCAGGGACTCGTAACGAGCGAACTTCGGATGCTGGTCCTTCAACTCGTTCCAATCGAGATACCGCGTCAAGCTCGGCACCGCGATCCGCAACGTTCCACCGGGCTTCATCGTTCGGAAGACCTCGGACAGCATGTCGAAGTTCTGCGTGTACAAGAGGTGCTCGTTGACGTGCTCCAGATACACACCATCGAAGACGTCGTTGTCGCAGTGGAAGCGCTGGGTCAGGTCGAGCATCCAGTCGGGACGCAGCGGATGGCGCGTCAGGATCTGGTGCAGCCGATAGAAGTCGGCGTTGATCCAGCCGTCGTACAACTTCGACCCGCAGCCCAGGTTGAGCAGTCGCAGGCCACACGCGTGGCGCTTGTCCGGTGGACTCCTGCGGAAGAGCGTGTGGCCGATCTTCCCGCAGACGTTCCAGATCATCCCACGGAGACCGTGGAAGAGCCGAGGCTTCTCGAGGGACGAGAACCGTCCGCGCAAAGCCTGTGCGGCGCGGGCATCTTGGATCGGGCGGGGCTGCAAGGGGCTGGGGTTCGGTTCAGGCGCTGCGCGCGTTGTCGTTCCGCGTCTCGCGGGGAGCGAGCACGGAGTCGGGGAACGGAGGGGGTGGACTGGGGTGCGAGATGGACGGATGCGGGACGGAGGTTCCTGCTTCGACGCCAGCGATAGCCGTTCCGTAGAGTTCGGCCTCGATCCGAGGCGCCACCGCGTCCCAGGAGAAGGAATCGGTCACCAGGGCCCTGGCTCGGGCGCCGCGGGCCTGCAGGTCGTCCGATTCGAACTCCGCCTGGAGCTGGTCCAGGACGTTCGCGAGGGCGCTTCCGGTCGCGGATTCGAGGATCCAGCCAGCATCGGTTTCCCGCACCTCGTCCGCCACGCGCGTCTCCCGGGTGAGTACCAGCGGCAGGCCCAGCGCGCCAGCTTCCAACACGCTCGTCGGCATGCCCTCGTGGCGTGACGGATGCACGAAGGCGTCGGCGCTCGCCAGACGTTCCCGCTTGGCACTGTCGTAGTCCGCGCCCAGGAATCGCACGCGATCCTCCAGCCCGAGTTCGCGGACGCGTGCTTCGAGCGCAGCACGATCGTCGCCGTCGCCGATCATCTCGAGCTCGCACGTTCCGTCCCGGAGCACGTGCTCGGCCATGCCGTCGAGCAAGAGGTCGAGCCCCTTCGTGAACGTCGTCATCCGTCCACAGAACGCCAGCAACGGATGTTCTCGTCGTGGTTTGGGGAGGTCGCCCTCGGTCAACGGATCCTGTCCGTTCGGAACCGTCGCGATCGGCGTGTACGGCGCGAATCGCGCGATCTCGTCCGCGCCGGCCTGGGTGAACGCCTGGATCGCATCGAGGCGATCGATCGTGGCTCGTTCGAAGAACGCGATGAACAATGCCTTCGTACGCGCACGGTGCTGCAACGCGTCGGGGCGCCACGCGCCGTGCGGCGTCAGGACCACGCGGTGACCGGCCCGCTCGAGCACGCGGGACAGCGCCCACCACTCGATCAGCATGCCACCGTGCAGATGGAACGTCGTCCGTGGCAAGTGCTTCGCCGCGAACGTCAAGGAGGCATGCAGGTTCCAGCGACGACCCGAGTGGGGGAAGAGCTTCAGCTTGTACGAGCGCGGCGGCGTCGGCGCCTCGGGGTCGCGGGTCAAACCCCAGACCTCGACCCAGCGCCCGGCGCGAACTTGCGCCTGCGCCAGGTGGTGGACGACCTGGTTCACACCGTTCATGCGGCGCGGATTGGCCTTGCCCAACACGACGTGGACGACGTCCGGCCGCTCGGCTTCGACCGGGGCGAAGTCGATGTCCAGCATGGTGCGGCGGTACAGGTCCTCGAAGGCGCGCCGGTGGGCGTCGAGCGTGAACGCTTCGCGTTGGCGCTCACGGCCGGCTGCGCCCATCGCGCGGGCCTTGTCGGGATCGCTGAGCAACGCGTCCAAAGCCTCGGCGAGAGTTCCCGCGTCACAGGGTTCGACCAGCAGTCCGGTCTCGCCGTGGCGGACGACCTCGGTCACGCCGCCATGGTTCGCGGCGACGACGGGCGTTCCGGCCGCCATCGCTTCGAGCGCCACCAGTCCGAACGGTTCGGGACGCGTCGAGGGCACGACGGCGATGTCTGCGGCGTGGACGAGCGAAGCGACGTCCTGGGTGAACGGCAGGCGCAGGACGACGTCCTCCAAACCCGCCTTGGTGATCGACGCGCGCAGGAGGGCGTCGAAATGGTCCTGTCCGGGAGGGGCGTCTCCCACCAGCACGTAACGCGCGGTCGGGTGCGTCGCGCGCAACGCGCACGCAGCTTCGAGCAACAGGCCCTGGCCCTTCCATGAGTTGATGCGACCGATGAGCAGAACCAGCGGTTGCCCGGGCTCCATGCCCAGTTGGGCGCGCACCGTGTCCGCATCCTGGTGGGGATCGGACACGCGATCGGGATGCAGGCCGTTGGGGATCGTCTCCTGACGTGTCGCCAAACTGCCGCACCAGCGGACGAAGCACTCGGCGGTGGCCGCGGAATTCGTCACGACGCGATCGCTCAACAACCGGAAGGTCCAGGCGAACGCGCGCGCGAGCATGCGCGGGCGATGCAGGATCTCGTGCACGTGCCAGACGTGGCGCGCCTTGGAGAGCTTGGCACCCAGCGCGCCGCCCAGGACGATCATCGTGTTCGTGTGCACGATCGCGGCGTCGTGCTTGCGGACCATACGGCGCACGAAACGGATCGCGGGCAGCAAGCTCCACAGCAACCCGGGAACGCCGAGCGGCGTCATCCTCGCGCGCGACCCGATCCCGAGCGGGCCGATCTCGACCGATACGCCCGCGTCCTCGAGCGCGTCGGCGAGAGGTCCGCGGCGCGGCAGGGCGACGACGGGCGTGTGCAGCCCGCGGTCGAGGCTGGTGGCCAGGTCGAGCAACGTGCGATCCGCGCCGTAGAGCTCGGCGGACGGATGCAGGAACAGAACGGTGCGCGGGTTCGGTTTCATGCTGCGGTGCGCTCCTGGGCGACTTCGGTTGGAGCGTCTTCGGCCTTGCGCGAACGCAGGATGCGCGCGGGCACGCCTCCTACGATGGAGTCGGGCGGCACGTCCTGGTTGACGACCGCTCCCGCGGCGACGATCGATCCGCGGCCAATGCGTACACCGGCCAGCACGGTCGTGTTCGCGCCGAGCCAGCAGTCGTCCTCGATGACGACGCCAGCGCGCACGACGCCCTGACTCTTGATCGTGACGTCGGTGGACGTGAACACGTGGTTCTCCGGCAGCACCACGACGCGCGGGCCGAACAGTACGTCGGCCCCGATCTCGACCATGCCCGACGCGCCGATCCAGCAGTACGCACCGATGGCGGTGCCCGCGCCGATCGAGAGACCCTCGCCGGGTTCATGGCCGTAGTACGACGAGGGGCGAATCGAAGCGCCGCGGCCGATCGTGACGCCGTCCCCGAGCGTGACGCCTCGACGGCTGAGGCCCTGCACTTCGGCCAGGTCCTCGATCTTCACGTTGCGTCCGACCGTCACGTGCCACGGGTTCATGATGTCGACGCGGCGCCCGACGTGCAGTGCGCCACCACAGCGCTTCATGCGCCAACCGATCCACGCGCCACGCACCCGATGGCACGCGACCCGCGCGAACACGCCCAGCACATCGCGGTCCTTCGGCAGACCTTCTCTGGCGTCACCTCCGACGCTGGCGAGCATGCGGACGTAGAGCTTCTGGATCGGGTTCATGCAGCCGTCCTCTTTCCCTTGGACGCTTTGGCCTGCGCACGAACCGTCACGGGCGTGCGTCCCGCGTGGCGGTCCATGGCCTCGGCATAGAGCCCGGCCAAACGTTCGCCCTTGCTCTCCCAGGTCGTCTGGGACGAAGCCCAACCGAACGCCGATTCGGCGAGTCGGCGCCGCTTCGGTTCGTCGGATTCGAGATCGATCAGCGCATCTCCCAGCGCACGCGCGGTCTTGCGCGCATCGCCCTCGAGGGGGACGCAGATGCCGCGGGTGTCGCCGGTCATCTCCGCGGGTCCACCGAAGTCGAGGCAGACGACGGGCATGCCCGCACACATGGCTTCGGGCACGACCATGCCGGCTCCCTCGAACGAGGGGAACAGGAACACGTCCGCAGCATGCATGCGCTCGAGCGTCTCGGGATGCGGTCGGTTGCCCAACAGCTTGATGCGGTCCTGCATGTTCAGCTCCCAAACGCGTTCCTCCAACCGCGAACGCAAGGGGCCGTCGCCCAGGATGTCGAGGGTGGCGTCGGGCGCCTTCTCGGCCAGTCGCAGGAAAGCGTCGATCGCCAGGTAGATCCCCTTGAGGTGGATCAAGCGACCGGCGAACAGCACGCGCAACGGACCTTGTCGCTCGAAACGCTGCGCCGGGATGTTGGGAGTTTCGGTGCCGCACGCGAGGAAGCGCTTCACCTTGGCCTGGACCGTCGGTGGCACGTTCCGATCGAACTCGTTGCCCAAGCTCAGGATCAGGTCGGCCTTGCGGAACGTATGCTTCAGGAACGGGTCGAGGTTCATGAGGCAGCGACGCACGAAGGCCTTGGCCGGTTCGGCGAGGCGTTGCTTCAGGTCGTACTTGGGCAGAAAGCGGTCGGGAACGCGCGGATGCTGCCCGACCGGGCCCCAGACGAAGGGCTTGCCGACCATCGACAGGCCGCTGGGGATCCAGCTGGATGCGAACGTCAAGTGATGGACGAGGTCGAAGTCGTGCTCACGGTCGAGGCGCCGCGCCAAACGCGTCAGGCCCGACTGCCAGAGGTAGAAGTAGGCCACCGCACCGCGCCGCTTGCGCTTCCAGAAGCGCGTCCAGCGGGGCAGGTCGAAACCGATGACGGTCAGTCCTTGCAGACCCTCCTGGCGAGCCCGTGTCTCGATCGCAGCCACGTTGTTCTCACGCGTGATCAGCCACAGATCGTGGTGCTGCGCGATCTGACGTGCCCAGTTCCAACCGATCCCGGCTTCGGAGCCCTGGCCCGGTTCACAGGCATAGGCGGTGGCGAGTACCCGCATGCGACTCATGCCGCCACCCCCGTGGGCTGCACACGTGTCGGGAGAGGAACTCGTGTCGGCGACTGTTGGAGCTTGTGGGCCCAAGGTGCGGCGCAGACGTACGGATAGAGGCAGTAATGGAACAACATGGCAGGGTTGGGATAACCGCTGATCCCGAAGTGCGTGATCGAGGCGAGCAGCACGACGAGCTGGACCGCGAGCAAGAGGTTCCAGCTGGAACGCTCCTCGGGCCTGGAGAGGAGGACTCGCCGGAACGTCATCCACAGCGGCAGCACTGCGATCAACATCACCAGGAGCAAGCCGGGGATCCCATTCGACACGAGGGCGAACATGTACGAGTTGTGCGCGTTGGACCACCAGTGCCCGTCGTGCAGGAACGTCCCGCGCGGGCCGAGGTTGAGGTAGCCGGCTCCAGCCAACGGCGCCAACGGAACTTGTTCGTCGACCAGCGCGGCCCACAGTCCGGTACGACCCGTACCTGACTCGAGGTCTTCGAGACGGTCACCCCGCAGGAACCACTCGACGACCGTGTTCAGCTTGAACAGCGCGATGCCGACCGCGCTGGCGACGAAGCCGACGAATGCCGCGCGCTGCTTCCGGTCGGGCGTGTAGTACGGCGCCCACAGGACGGCCATCGCGATGATCAACGTGATCATGGCCGTACGCGAGCGAGCCTGCACCTGCACGTGAACCGAGACGCCCAGTACCAGGACGGGCACGATGCGCTCGAAGAACAGGTGGCGTGCGTGCTCGCGCTTCTCCCGCAGTTCGTGGACCGCCCACAACATGCAGATGGCGGAGGCGAAACCCAGAGAGTTGGCCTCGAGCAGCTTGTGACCGATACGTTTGAGACCGTTGGTGTCGACGTGGTAGGCCAACTCCGGCTCCGTCTCGGCGAACCAGAGCACGACGAGTTGCAACGTCAACGGCGCCAGGCAATGCAGCCTCGCCACCGCGCGCGGTCCGTGAAAGCGCCCGTACTCGAGGAACAGCGCCAGGCCTGCCAGGTAGAACGCCATCAGTTCGCCCAGCCGGAACAGCGAGATCCAAGGGTCCGCACAACGGTGCAGCCAGACCAGCGACCAGGTGACGAAGGCCAGGATGGGCAGGCTGTGAGGCCGCCAAAGCTCGCGGAAGACCTCGACCCGGCGCAGCAGGAGCGCGAGGTAGAAACCGGTGCACAGGAGGCGCAACACCATCTTGAACATCACGTTGCCGCCGCCGAGTCCGGAGACCTCCGTCAAACCACCCGCGCTGGCATCCAGCGTGAAGAACGGGATGAAGCTGAGGAAGTAGATCAGGTAGACGCTCGTGCGCGACCCGGACAGCCAGTACGCGAAGATCGCGACCGACGAGGCGATGAGGATGTTTCCGATCACGCGGCGAGCTCCAGATGCAGGGGAGTCGCGTCGGCGAACGAGAGCGCCAGGATGCGCGCCATCTCGAGGCGCGCGTCACGCAGCCATTCGACCTGTTCGAAGGGCGGCCGCTCGATCGCGTGGATGCGCTCGTCGTGCACCGCTTGATGCAGGAGCGCGAAGCCCACCGTGATCTCGGCGTCCAAGCAGCACGACGTGCGGAACGGTCCGCGCAGAAGGTCGAGCAACTCGACCAGCAGTTCCGCGCCCGCCACGTGGCGCACCAGAATGCCCGTCTGCAGGTGGAAGTGGCACAGGTCGCGGCCAGCGGGGGCGGCGTCCTCGTGGAACTCCCAGTCGATCGCGATCAGTTCCTCGTCGCGCTCGATCAGGTTCCACGGCGTGAAGTCGCCATGGGACGGGGTACACGGAACGGCCCGGTCGCCGAGGACCCCACGCAGGCCGCGAGCCAGGTCGTTCATCGCGTTCCACCAGGTTGCGTCGACACGATCTTGCAGGTCGTCCAGATCCTGCAAAGTGCGTTGCACCGATTCGATGTTCGCGAGCGGCAGGACGCTGTGGTGGGAATCGGCCAGCGTCTTCAGGAACGTGCTGTGGAGCGGACCCAGGTCGTCACTCGAACGTCGACCTTCGATGGGGGACTGAGCGAGCCAAGCGACGTGCGCGGAGTCGTTGCGATCGAGCAGGTTCGGCGCTTGGGCGAATCCCCTGTCCTGCAGGAGCATCAAGGAGCGTGTCTCGCGGCGGATGCGGTCGCGCGAGGCCTCCGTGTCGCCGACCTTGAGGAAACGCAGTGCCCGTCCGCGCGCATCAGCCTCGCGTACGACCGCCTTGCGGAACAAGCCCGGGACCCCGATCGTGGCGGTGAGGTGTGTCGTCGGTCCGGTGTGCCGGTACGCGACGACGAGCTCCTCCAGGCCGAGCCAGGGGCCGAGCCCGAAACGTGTGAGCGGTCGCAACAATGCGCGCACGATGCGCCATCGCCGGCGACCCGCGGGCAGCAGGTCGAGGGAACGCGGGATCGCGGCCAACGGAGCAGCGCCGACGAGGACGCGGGATCCGCCGGTGCCGGGGAACGCGAGGAAGCGCTCGACGGTCGCGCCGCACAAGCTCGCGAAGTCCCGCGCGAGATGCGTGCGTCGACCCGGTCGGCGACGCGGCGCGAGCGCGACCAGGACCTCGGCCGGACCCAGCGATTCCCAACGCATCCGCGCTTCGCGCAGGTCATCGACGAGTACGAAGTCCTCGCAGCCGGGCCGCGCCGCGCGCAACCAGCTGTCGACGCACCAAGGCATGTCGGCCCGGGCCTGCGAGGGCGTGTTCGTCACTTGGAGGGGCTCCCGGACGTCGGATCCAAGGGGAACAGAGCGCTGAGCGCACGATCGACCGCCACGTCCAGATCGCAATCCGTATCGACGACGAACGCCTCGGGACGTTCCGCGGCGAGTCGTTCGTACCCACGCAGTTGTTGGTCCGTCTGGGCTTCGCTGATCTCCTGTTTGCGCGCGCGCACCACCTCGAGCGGTGCTGTGCAGACCATGACGCGGTCCGGCCGCGGCACGAGCTTCGCGAAGAAGCGCGTCGTCCACGCGTTCGGACGAATCCGAGCGCGCAGCGGGTCGACCAGGAAGTCGTCGAAGTACCGATCGAAGACGATCAAACAGTGACGTCGACGACGCGGCGTGACTTTCAGCCACCATCCCAGGCGCGCGTCGAGGGCGTACCAGGCGGCGCGCAGCATGCTCCCGATCGGGCCGGACGGCGCGGCGCGATGGGGCCGGTTGAAGTCCTCGGTGGTGTGCGTGCGCTTGCCGAAGTGCAGCAGTTGATCGAGCGTCGGCAGGGCGGCTGCTCGTAGCTTGAACGTCGTGTTCTCGGACGCGCGGAACGCCGGGTCGAGCACTTCGTGCAGCGCCTCCAGCAGCGTGGACTTGCCCGTTCCGTCCGTTCCGATGACCGCCAGGGTCATGCCGCGCGGTTTCCAGAACGGTCGCACGCGCGTGGCCAGCGCGAAACGCAGCATCGCGAACGAGCGACGAACCGGCTTGTGCATCAAGGCGCGCCACATCAGCGAGCGGCGAGCACTTCGGTTCATCTGGCTGAGGGTCTTCAGGTCCCTGGCGTACACTGCGTCGGCGATCCCATCGCCACGCGAGAGGCCGAACCATCGTCGACAGCGGGCGCGCACGTCCGCGTCCTCCGTACCCATGACCTCGGCCAACGTCTCCAGGTAGTGCGTCTTGATCACACCTCCGGACAACCACGGACCCAGGAAGTTGACCAGAGCTCCGATCCACTTCGTCGGGACCTGCAGCCCAGTCTCGTCGGTGTGCCCCGGCAGGAGTTCGTCCGCCTCCAGGAACGGGACACCGAAACACGCCTCGCTGGTGTGCAGGTCGACCGTCAGGAACGAATGCTGCCCGTCCTCGCTGCGGCCGTGCAGGTACAGCTGCGTCAGGAATCCGGCACGGTGGCGCGCGTACACCGCGCAGTTCATGCGTCGTCCGATCCCGTCGAGGACCAACTCGACGAAGCGAGCATCCTGAGGCCGGACCATCAGGTCGACGTCGGAACCGGTCGCGTGGTGGGGGAAGTTCCGGACACCGCGCAGGACGACGTGCGGCACGCCGTCACCTTGCAACCGCGCGAGGAACAACTCGAAGGCCGCGGCCACGGCGGTTCGCGGTTTGCACGGATCCGCCACCGCACGATCACCTACGCGATCGCGATGCGGAGCAGGCCTCGCCGACGTGAGGGACGTCGATGTGGCGGGGGGGTCGTGGGATTCGGTGGACAAAGGACCGGATTCGAGGGGGACGCCCCGCGGGCCACCGGGAAGGGCGACGGACGGGGTCGCCCCGGTCGGGAGGGCGTGCTTGGGGACCTGGGACGGTCGATCTGATCATCGACAGCCGCCGGTCCCGGCTTGAGTCACCCCCGTATCTCGACGAAAAGCGCCCTCCAGGGGTCCTCAGTCCAGCCTGGGCGTGGCGGTCTCGAGGTCGTCTCGGGATCGATCGACCCTCGCGAGCTGCCCTTCCGCACGCACGACCGGGTCTCAGGGCATGCCCGGCGCGTCGTCCACGCCCATGCGGGAGCTGGCCGGCTCAGGCGGCCAAGCGCTCGTTGTAGACGAGCTCTCGGGCGGGCTCGGCCCTCACGCTTCCGCGCGCGAACGCGACCGCGCTCGTGTCGTTCCATTCCCAGCCACGTCCACGCAACATCCAGATCGCGGTCCGAACCACGATCCCGCAGTCCACCAGGAAGCGCACGTTGCGCCGGTAGATCTCGTTGATCTCGAACTTGCGCCGGTACGCGTCGACATCGAGGCCGGTGTAGCCCTGCGTGATCTGGGCGAAGCCGGTGATGCCGGGCTTGACCGCCAGTCGCTGCGCAAAACCAGGGACGACCTCGCCGGCCCACTCCTCGATCTCGACCATCTCCGGACGGGGACCGATGAAGTTCATGTCACCGCGCAGGATGTTGAACAGTTGCGGGAGCTCGTCCAGATGCGTGCTGCGCAGGAATCGGCCGAAGCGCGTCACACGCTCCTGATCGGAGCCGTCGGCCCAGGACTCCATGCCATCGGTCGTCGCGGCCTGCATCGTGCGGAACTTGAAGATGTCGAACGAGCGGCCCCGATGGCCGACGCGACTCTGCACGTAGAACGCATTCGCGAGTCCCCGATGCAGCACCGCGTTGATCACGAAGATCAGTGCGATCGGCGCGCAGGCGAGAGGCAGGGCGGCCACGAGCAACATGGCGTTGAACACGGGTCGTCCGTAGCGCGCATACACGCCCTTGGGCGTCAGTGCGTTCCAATCGATCGATGGAGTGGGCACTTGCTCTTCACGTTCGCCTTGCACGAGGTGCAGATGGAACGGTTGCTGCGCCATGCCATGGCGGGCGCGTCGGGACGGCGGGCTGATGGGGGCAGCGGGTCGCGCGTCCTGATCGGGGAGATCGAGGATGGGGTGAGGCATGAACGGGACTGCAGCTACCGTCGGCCCCGTGGGAATGCGCTCTTGAAGGAGTTGGCAAATTCGAGATCCCCGAATCGAAGTCGCTGCGAGGGGGCGGACGATCCCCCCGGGGCGGGTCCCTGAAAACCCCCGTGGAGGGCTCCCAGGCCGCCCCCTGTCTCCATTTGGGCTCAGATCGGGCCCCAGGATCCTGTTCGAGGCGAGAACCCCTCGGGGAGCTGTCCCGCGAGCCGTTCATGTTCCTGGAGCGCGAAACGGTCCGTCATCCCGGCCACGTAGTCGCAGATGGCCCGTTCGAGGCCGACCTCGTCCGCCCAGGCGGCGTACCAGTCGGGCAGCTCCTCCGGACGCCTCAAGTAGGCGTCGAACAGGGCGTGCAGGACCGACCGTGCGAAGTCGAGGAACCGTTGCAGGTGCTCGTGCCGATAGAAGTGCCGATGCAGGAACGCCTGGAGCTCGGCGACGCCCGCTCCGACCTCGGTTCCGTGGCCGACCAGCAAGCGCTCGTGATCCTTCACCTGGGCCGGGCTGGCGGGTCGCACCGTCTCGAGGCGTTGGCGCGTCGCATGGATCAGGTCCTCGATGCACGCACCGATCAACTCGTTCGCGATCCGATGGACGTGCAGATTGGCATCGACGTTGGTCGTCAAGAATCCGGGGTAGCGCGACTCCACACGCCCGCGTGCTTCGCGCCACAGCACCGAAGCCTCCTGCAGTTGGGCCTCCTCGAACATGCCTGCGCGCAGACCGTCTTCGATGTCGTGCTTGTCGTACGCCGTGGAGTCCGCCAGGTCGACGACCTGACCCTCGAGACACGGACGCTTGGGTCGCGGGCGGAACGCATCCGGCCAGTCCTCGTCGGACTCGTGCTTCAGCAGGCTCTCGCGCACCTCGCGCGTCAGATTCAGCCCGGGACAGTCGGGCGACCGACGTTCCAGTCGATCGACCACGCGCAGGACCTGTTGGTTGTGGCGAAACCCGCCGTGGTCCGCCATGCGCTCGTCGAGCGCCTTCTCGCCGCGGTGGCCGAACGGCGGGTGCCCGATGTCGTGGCACAACGCGAGGGCTTCGCAGAGGGCTTCGTTCGCATGCAGCGCGGACCCGACGCTGCGGGCGACCTGGCACACCTCGAGGCTGTGCGACAATCGCGTGCGGTTGTGGTCGCCCTCGTGATTCACGAAGACCTGGGTCTTGTACATGAGTCGTCGGAACGCGGTGGAGTGCGTGATCCGGTCGCGATCGCGCTCGTAGCACGTGCGCAGCGGATCCTCCGGTTCGTCGAAGGCACGCCCCAGGGACGCGGCGCTCTTGGACGCCCAGGCGGCCAGGTCCCGCTCCTCGCGCGCTTCCTTGCGCTGGCGGTCGTTCCAGGGGTTCATGGGTCGGGAAGAGGCGTGAGGAGGAAGATGGAGCGAGGCGGGAATCGGGATCGCGCGGGGACTCCGACCATAGAGCATCGGCGATCCGGTGGAGAGAACCGACCCGCATCCCTGCAGGTCGCACGGAATCGATGGGAACTCGCGGGAACGCCTCGAGCCCTCGCCTGCGGAACCCGAGGAACCGCCCGACGCATCGCGTTCGCCAGAACGTCGCGATCCAGGCACGCATTCCCCGGACGGGCTGGCTAGCCTACGCGGGTCATGACCGATCCCTGGTACGTCACCGCATTCCGTTCCGACTACCGCGAGGTCTATCCCCACCGCGACGTCGCTTCCGCGCGCAAGGAAGTGGCGTGGATCCTCGACCAAGGGTTGCAAGGACCGGTCCTCGATCTGTGCTGCGGATTCGGCCGCCACAGCGTGGCTCTCGCACAAGCGGGCCTCGAGGTCGTCGGCCTCGACCTGTCCGCCGACCTGTTGCGTCAACTCCCGGACCTGGAAGGCGGTCCGCAGCTCGCGGGTCGACGCGTGCGTGCTGACGCGCGCCGCTTGCCCTTCGCGGCGAACTCGTTCGGCGGCCTCGTCAACCTGTTCTCCTCGTTCGGCTACTTCGGGGATCCCGGGGACAGTGAGGTGCTGGCCGGGATCGCGCGCGTGCTGACTCCCGGTGGCTTGGCGGTGCTGGATCTGATGAACCCGCCGCGCATTCGCGACGGACTCGTGCCCGTGAGCCGTACCGAGCGCGATGGCCTCGTGATCGACGAGGAGCGTGCCCTCCTGGACGGGGGGCGCCGCGTCACCAAGCGCGTCCACATCACGTTCCCCGACGGTCGGCGGGAGTCCTGGCACGAGGACGTGCGGATGTACGACCCGGACGAACTGCACCCCATGTTGCGCGCCCACGGTCTCGAGCCGCTGAGCGTCGTCGGCAGCTTCGCCGGGGCACCGTTCGACGCGGCGGCCGAGCGCCAGCTGGTCGTCGCACGCCGCGTCTGAGAGCGTTCCTGGCCTGCCCGCGTCCCACGGAGGACACGTTCCAGAAGTGCAGATCACGCCGCCAGGAGGTGGGCCCCGATCGGCGTGGGGCCCGTCCCTCGGGCCTTCCCAGCGGACTCCGAGGCATGAAGCGGTCGATTCGCCGCCCCGATCGGTCCAGCGGGCGGCACGTCTCCCTATACTGCCCTGCTTCGGCGCCCCGTTTCGAAGTCTCTCCGAGCGGATCCACCCGCGCCGCATCCAGACATGACCCAGCAGAACATCGTATTCAGCGAGAAGGCCCTGGAGCTCCAGGCCATCGCCCGTGAGATCGCCGACAAGCACGTCCGTCCCGGCGCCGCCAAGCACGACAAGGCCCAGGAGTACAACTTCGAAGCCGCGCGCGCCGTCGCCGACGCGGGCCTCTTCCGCACGTTCATCCCCAAGGAGTACGGCGGTCACGGAGCCGGCGTCCTGGCGCTCGCGCTCGTGGCCGAGGAACTGGCCAAGGCCGACTCCGGCTTCGGCGTCGCGTTCGCGGTGAACGCGCTCGGTTCGTT
>JAJDEX010000461.1 GCA_029259575.1 Planctomycetota bacterium
TCACCTGGACCTGTCGGATCACCTGCGCCGCTCGGGCGTCCGCACGCCGCGCCGTGGACCGATCGCCTACCAGCGTGTCGTCCACGACGCGATGACGCCGGTCGAGTTCACGCCCGGTACCCAAGGCACGTATCCGCACCTCATGGGCGTGCACGCGTACCTGACCGAGTTCGCCGACGAGGACTTCGTCCTGATGGACCTGCACGTCCACAACGGGCTCAACGGACTCGACGCGGTCTCGCGTGACGACGACTTGATGAACCGACTGCTGTTCGACCGCCTGCTGCTGCGCGTGCCGGACGAGTGGAACATCATCATGGACGTCGAGGACCCGAAGACCGGCGCGCCGTTCCTCGGTCCGGGTGCCTACCGCACGCGCGCGCTCGTGAAGCCCGAGGGCGGAGGCAAGCTGCACGCGATGCCGCGTCAGTCGCGCTTCATCCGTCGCGTCGCCATCGCCAAGTCCGGCTCGGCCACGGTGCGTGCGACGGAGGCTCTCCAAGAACGCTGGTTGGCGTTCTGCCGACCCGGGAAGGTCGACGGCCGCACGCTCTGGTCCTGGTGGAACCCGGCCACGGCCCGCTACTTCCCCCAGAACCACGCGCTGCCCACGCTCGATCACATCGGTCTGCCCTTCGTGCGCTCGCAGTTGGAAGGACGCGAGACCCACGTCCAGAATCAGATCGAGTCCGGCGCGTCAGGTCCCTATCCGTTCCTGTCCCAACGGTTGGGTTGGGCGCACCCGTGGGGTGTCGCGTACGGCGGCATGGCGGGCGGCGACGAGATCCATCAACTGGACGGTGTGCGGACCGCGGGCGCGGCCTCGCGCGCCGGGTATCGATTGCATCAGCTGACCGCGCGTTCGTACGCCAGCCGGCATCCCACCGCGCTCTATCACCTGGACGGTCGCCCGACGCGCATGGAGGACCTGCTGGTCACCCAGGGCTTCGGCGCGCCGTACGTGGCGACGTTCTTCCACGACCAACGGCCCGGTCCGTTCGAGACGACCTTCCGCTTCAGCCAGGGTCCGTCGTTCCAATGGCACGCGGCCGTGACGAGCGGGCGCATTCCGAACTACTTGAGCGAGCTCGAGAGCTGGAATCCGATCGATCGTCAACACCTGATTCGCTGGACGCGGACCTGGAAGGTGCTCGCGTGGCTCGGCAACGACACGCTGGCCAAGGACCTCTTGACCGCGACCGGCGAGAACTTCCGCCTGGAGTTCCACCCGTTCCCCGTCGAGCCCTACGGATTCTTCCAGCCCACCGGCTTGAAGGACGAGCAGAACTGGGTCGCGACGCATCCGGGTCGCGGACTCGAGTATCGACGCGGCGAGGCCTGGGGCACGGACGCTGCCGTCTGCGCCTATCGATTCGCCGACGATCCGGCGCGCACGCGTTGGATGACCTGGTTCCAGCACGTCGCCGACCTGGTGCGCGACGGCCAGTCGTCGTGCACCGGCAATCTGATGTCCGTCCCCGCCGAGAGCGTCTTCGGCGGCAACTACCGGATCCGCCAGGCGCGCGAGGAGGCCTTCGTGCAGCAGACGCTGCGCGCGGTCTCGACGTCGGTCCTGGAAGGAGTCGACTGGGTGCGCAACGTCAGTCTGTTGGGCGTCATCAATCGCTCGCACTACGGCAGCGTGCGTCCTCCGTTCTGGCCCGTCGGCGCGGAAGGCGCGTGGGCCACGCAAGCCATCGGTTTCGCGAACCCCAACCAGTCCCAGGACTGGTGCGAGGGAGGTCTGCCCGGTACGAACACGGGGTACATCGCCGACATTCGACTCTCGAACTCGATGGCCTACGCGTTCGACCTGACCCAGGATCCGCTCTTCCTCGAGAAGGCGGCCTTGCTCGGTCCCACGAACGACCTGTTCGTCGATCAAGAGGCATGGGGCTTGTATCAACTGGAGAACCGTGCGGCCCTCCTGGCCCTCCTGCAGCGGTTCAACCAGGAAGACTGACCCCGTCTCAAGGCGGCGCTCCGCACACGTCGATGCCTGCCCCCACGGGGAGTCTCTCTTGGACTCGCCCAAGGGGACCATATGCAGCAGCAAGCGAAGTGGGCGTGGGGCTCACGGACCGAATCATTCGTTACGGCGATCGCCATTCTCGGAATCTCGGGATGTGGCGGAGGCGGTAGCGGCGTGGCCAGCGTCGGGATCGACCCGGGACACACGGACCTGCAACAGGGGTTCGACGGGTTCATGGCCGCGTCGGACTTCGTTGCCGAAGTCACGATCGAGGCGCCGGCCGAGGAGGACTTCCTCCTGCAGGCCAACGTCCCGGTTCCGAAGGGCACGTTCACGGACGGCGCCCTGTCGGTGCCGTTGTCGGTCGCCGGCTACGAGGGCGGCGCCTCGCCGACCCAGGTCGAGATCGTCAGTCGCTATCCCGATGACGCGGACGGTGCGGACGTCGTGCAGGTGCTCGCGCACGTGCGCCGTCCGGCGGGAGTCGCTCCGGGCGAACCCCTGACCTACAAGATCGGTGTCAATCCGCACGCGCGCAAGGACCTCATCCTGACGGAGTCCGTCCAGGACCTGCTCGACACTCCCGGGACGCTGCGTCTCATGGCGCGCGATGCCTACGGGCACACGTACTCGACCGATCTGCTGAAGGCCCACCGCGAGGAGACCGAGGCCGCCAGCATCCTGCGCGAAGGTCAGATCGCCACGGAGATCCGGACGCACTCCGTCATGGAGCCGCATGCCGAGGTCGCCGGCGCGCAACCGACGCTGCCGCACTTCTTCGGGGTTCACGCCTACGTCACCGCGCTGCGCGGCGAGGACTTCGTCGCGGTCGACCTGCACGTCCACAACGGCATGGACGGTCTGGATCCCGGTGATCCGCGGGGCCGCGCGATGGCCGACCTGTACTTCGACGACCTGACGCTGCGCCTGCCGCCCGGTTGGAAGGCGACGGTCTCGCACCCGAACCCTTGGCAGGGAGCGCTGTCGGACTCGGGCGGTTGGGTCTGGTGCCCGCTGGTCAAGTCGCACACCGACGACAAGCTGCACCTGATGCCCAAGCAGGGTCGCCTGGTGCGGCGCATCGTGGTGCATCGCACGTGGGCCACGGCTCGCGCGAACGCGTTCCTGGGTCGTCGCTGGCAGGCGTTCAGCACCGACGCGGACATGCCGAACGGAGCCCGCGGTTGGTCGTGGTGGAACCACGCCACTGCGCGCTACTTCCCCCAGAACCATCGCTTGCCCGACCTCGCGTACCTGGGACCGCAGTACGTGAAGAACCAGCTGAACGGCAATTACGACAACATCGCGGCGCAACTCGCGTCGGGTGAGTCGGGCGACTATCCCTTCATGTCCGCCAACATGGGCTGGGCGCATCCATGGGGTGTCGCGTACGGCGGCATGGCGGGTGGCGACGAGATCTTCATGACCGACGGATTGACGACCGCTTGGGCGGGCTCGCGCAAGGGCTACTTGACGGCCGAGTTGATCTCGAAGGGCTACATCGATCGCCAACCGACCGCGCTCTACGGCGTGGAAGGGAACCCGACGCAACTCGAGGACCTGATGGGCAACGGTCCGCAGGGGCCCTATGCGCGCACCTGGTTCTACGAGCGCCCGATGGGCGACACCGACCCGTTCAACTTCAACGCCGCGCCGGGGCATCAGACGGCGTTCGTCGCTGCGACGAACAAGAAGCCCGCGTACGACGGCGAGATGCGCTCGTGGATGCACATCGACCACCAGCACCTGATTCGCTACACGCGCAACTTGAAGGTGCTCCTGTGGCTCGGCAACGATTCGTTGTCGAAGGACCTGCTGGATCACACCACCGAGATGATTCGGCTGTCGTACCACGAGTTCCCGATCGGAGCGTACTACCACTCGCAGCCGACGCAGCTCCTGCCGCGCCAGCAGTTCGTGGCGGAGCACCCGGGCCAGGGCGTCGACTTCCGGCGCTCGGAGTGCTGGGGACTGGACGCCGCCGTGTGCAGCTATGCGACCGGGTCGCCCGCCGAGC
>JAJDEX010000462.1 GCA_029259575.1 Planctomycetota bacterium
GCGGGCCTTCTGGTTCGTGAGAGTCGAGGGGCTTCAATCAGCCAGCGCTCGGCTCCGCATCCGCGGTGCCTTCTTCCGGCTCCTCGCCGGGCACGATCTTGAACGAAGTATCGGAGCGGCCGCGCCCCGCGTACTCGCTCCAGCTCGACGTGCCGTAGTCGATCGTGCGCGCCAGGTAGGAACGCAACTCGCCACGCGGGACGATCGCGTCGAGTTGGCCCTTGGCCAGCAGGAACTCGGCCCGCTGGAAGCCGGGCGGCAGCTCCTGCTTGATCGTGCTCGCGATGACGCGCGGGCCGGCGAAACCGATCAGGGCACCGGGCTCGGCCAGGGTCAGGTCGCACACGGTCGCGAACGAAGCGGTGACGCCGCCGGTGGTCGGGTTCGTCATCACGCAGATCGAGAAACCGCCCTCGTCGTTGAGGCTGGCGAGTGCTGCGCAGGTCTTGGCCATCTGCATCAGCGACAGCATGCCCTCGTGCATCCGGGCTCCGCCCGAGCTGGTGAACAGGATCAGCGGCAGCTTGTACTTGCGTGCGACGTCGGCCGCGAGCGAGATCTTCTCCCCGACGACCTCGCCCATCGATCCGCCGAGGAACTTGAAGTCGAGCACGCCGATGACGACGGGGCGTCCGAGGACCTCGCCGCGCCCGCAGATCAACGCATCGTTCTGGCCGGTGCGTTTCACCGTGCGTTCGATCTTCTCGGCGTAGGGCACCGAGTCCTGGAAGTTGAGCCGATCGAGCGACGTCAGGTCGGCGAACAGTTCCTCCCAGGTCCCGTCGTCGACCGTCATCTTCACGCGCAGGTTGCCGGGCAGCGTGAAGTGGAAGTCACACTTGGGACAGACGAAGCCCTTCTCCTCGAGTTCCTTGCGGTAGATCGTGGTCGTGCAACCCTCGCACTTCAGCCACAGCCCGCCGGGCATGTCCTTCTTCTTGAAGCGCAGTCGCGAGAGGCGTCCACCACTGGACACCTTCGATTCGGCTTCCACTACGGGGTCCTTCGCTTGCTTGTCGTCGGCCATGGGTGCGCCTCTCAGCTGCAGTGCGCGGTGGCCTTTTCAGCCTTGGCGCGGAAGTCCGCGATGCACGCGGTCCAATCGGGGGACTTGAAGATCGCGGAACCGGACACGAGCGCGTTGGCACCAGCCTCGGCGCAGCGCGGCAACGTCTCGGCGTTCAGGCCGCCGTCCATCTCGACGTGGCCCTGGAATCCCTGGGCGCGCAACCAGCGCACCTTGTCCAGTGTATCTTCGATGAAGGATTGACCGCCGAAGCCGGGAAAGACGCTCATCACCAGGACGAGGTCGACCTCGCCCAGGATCGGTGCGAGTTCTTCCACGGGCGTGTCGGGGTTGATCGAGACGCCGACGACGGGCACGCCGTGTTGGCGGAAGGCGGCGATGACCTCGCGCGCCTGCTCGGGGCTGCGCGCGACCTCCCAGTGGAAGGTCAGGACGTGCGCGCCGGCCTTGGCGTAGGCCTCCGCGAAGTCGAGCGGGTTCGTGATCATCAGATGCACGTCCAGCGGCTTCGTGGCCACGCCACCGATGGCCTTCACGAGCGGCGGACCGATCGTCAGGTTCGGGACGAAGTGCCCGTCCATCACGTCCACGTGCAACCAGTCGGCGCCGGCGGCCTCGATGGCCTGGACGTCGCGCTCGATGTTGGCGAAGTCGCAGGACAGCAGGCTGGGCGAGATCAGGATCGGGGTGTCGCTCATCGGGGAGGGTCCTTCGGCGCCACGCGGGCCGCCACTCGGACGCTCCGATTGTAGGAACACGCGTTCTCCAGTATCACCCCGGGCGTGCGGGAATCCCGTCTGAGGGAATGTTCTGTGGAGCTACAGGCCTTGAACGAAGCCAAGTTGGCGCCCTTCGGTACCGTTGGGAGGCCGCTCGGAAACCTCCGCGCCTGGAGGACCTAGCGTCCCACGATGTCCGCGCCTCGCATTCTGCTGCTGCTCGCCCTGTCCCTCGTCGTCGGGGTCTCGGTGTGGATCGGAGTGCAATCCGGTGGCGCGTCGGCCGCCTCGCTGGACTCGGATACGCGTGCAGTGAACGAATCGAACAGCGGTTCTCCAAGGACCTCGGACAACCTTCGGAACGAAGGCTCCGACCCGGATTCCGGAGAGGCGCGCATTGCGGCAAGGGACGAGACGGAGCCGAACTCCAGCTGGGCCGTCGTTCGAGGATTCGTCGTGGACCAGCAGGGATCGCCGGTGCGTACATTCAAGATCCTCGAGACGCACACCGAGACCGTCACCCCGGAGGAGCTGAAACTCACCGAAGGGGAGGGATACGACTTCCTCCTCAACGGTGGCCAGATCGAGGACGAAACCTTCCAGGTCACGGGTGAGATCCGCATGAACCGGACGAGCGAGCACACCTTCGACGATGGCACGGGCGCGTTCGAGGTCCTGATCCCACTGCACCTGGCCGTCGAGCTCGAAGCGGTCGCCGAGGGATACGGGAACTCCACGTCGCGGTCCAACCCGGCGGGCTCCTCGACATGGACGACCGCAGGCCTGACGGTGTCCCCCGATGTTACGGCGCCGGTCGAGTTCGAGGACGATCGATGCGGGTACGAGCTCGCAGACTGCCTGCCCGCCCAGGAGGAACCGGTACGCCTGATCCTCGAGCGCAGGGGCTTGATCTCGGGCCGCGTCCTCGCTCCTTCAGGCGACGTCGGGGACGGCGCGGCTGTGATGATGATCGGCAACGGCGGCCAGCGCTTCCCTTGCGACAAGGACGGACGATTTCGAATCACGACGGAGGGCTCGTTCCAACTGGTCCCGACCCACGACGATTGGGTCGCAGGCCTGCCGATGGAGTTCGACCTGCGGGCAGGCCAACGAACCGAGGGCCTGCGTCTCCTCCTGCGCTCCGGCGGACGCCTCACCGGCCAGGTGCTCGATCCGCACGGCCTGGCGATGGCGGGCGAGGTTCATGTGCACTACGCCGGTGGCCCTGGCCCCACACCGCCGCCGCAGGACGTCGATACGCAGGACGGACGCTTCATGTTCGAAAGGCTCGTCCCAGGCAACTATGTCGTGCGATTCGAACCGGAAGCCGACAGCGACGAGGATTTCCTAGGCTCGCTCGAGAACATGGTCCTGGGCGACGCCGAGGTCCTGGACGGCCAGACGACGCACGTCGTCCTGGGTGGTGTTCGCCCGGACACGATCCGCCTGCACGGGGTGATGAGCGATGGCGGTGAGCCCGTCCCGAACGGAACGGTCTTCGCGCTGCTCGAAGGCAACGCGACCAAGGCGTCGTGGAAGCTCGGTCGCACCGATGAGCATGGGATGTACGAGCTGTTGCTGAACGGACCCGGCAACTACATCGTCGCCGGTGGCGAGAACGTCCAGGGCGATCCCCCCATCGAACGCTTCGTGCGCGTGCCGAACGTGCAGGAGTTCGAGCTCAACCTGACCTATCCCGCCGGGGCGATCGAGGGAACGGTGACCGATGCCAGGGGCGACCCGGTCAGCGACGCCGAGATCAAGGTCACCACGAAGAGCCCGACGATGTTCGCCCTCGACGGCGGACGCTCGGCCTCGACGGATGGCCGTGGGCGCTTCCGGATCGAGCACCTGAAGCCCGACACCTACGACATTCGCGTTCTGCGCAAGTACCGCACGACCCAAGCGGTTCGTGCGGGCATCGTCGTACTTGCGGATCGCGCAACGACCGGCGTGGATTTCCAGCTCGGCGAACAGGGGTCCTTGACCGCGAGAGTCGTCGACGGCGAGGGAGAACCCGTTGCCCGAGCCACCGTCTTCCTGCGCAGCGCGGACGGCACGCTCCTGACGGACTCGTCGCGAGCGCTCACCGACGACAAGGGGGTCTATGAGTTCCGGAACATCTTCCGCGGCACGGCTACACTCGTGGCCCGCAAGGACTCGCGCTCATCGATCGAGAGCGAACCGGTCTCGATCGCCGGGGACGGCTCGAACGAGGTCACCCTCCAGCTGCTTGAAGGCACGCTCGTATCGGTGACCACGCTGGGCACGGGAGGCCGCCTCGAGATCACGACGCTGACGGTGCTCGACAGCAAGGGTCGCAACTGGGGCTCGATGCGCTCATGGAAGGAGCTCGAACGCCTGCGCGACGAGGGCTTCTCGTCGTCCGAGCGGCGAATCGGCCCGCTGCCACCCGGCGAGTACGAGTTCATCGCCAAGGACGTGAATGGCCGCGAGGTCCGGCGCAAGATGAGAGTCACTAGCGAACCGGAAGTCACTGTCACACTGCAGTTCTGACCGACCTACGGCCCGACTTCCCGTGCTCCCACCGCTTCCCGACGATCTGGATCTTGCCGATCCTGCCGCTTCAAGGTCCACATGAATCGATCCGGCCAACTCCTGCTCGCCATCGCAGCGCTCGTCATCGGAGCGTCGATCTGGATCGTCGGAAACTCTGCTAGCGCTCCAAGGGAAGGCCAACCGGACCCAACCGAACGGAGTCTTGGCGCCAAGGTCGGAGACGCAGTCCTGCTCGACGACCCGGGAGTGGACACCTCACTGAGCTTGCAGGCACGACCCGCTGAGGACGCCGCACGGGCACAGGGAATTCCGAGTGTCACCGAGACGAACGACGGAGTCCTCCTGCGCGGTGTCGTGCTGGACTCGTCGAAGCTGCCGGTCACGGCCTTCACGGTGACGGTCACTCCTGGAGAGTGGTTCAACGAGGCGGGGTACCTGGACCTCAGTGCGCAAGGCCAGCTTGGACAATTGAATGCCGAGCACGGTGGTACGAAGTTCGACTTCGAACACGACCAGGGCGAGTTCGAGGTCCTGGTTCCGATGGGCCATGACCTCTTGGTCACCGCGAGCGCGGGGGGATTCCACACGTGCAGCTGGTCCACGCCAGCTCTGTCCCTCGACCCGGATTCGACCCTCGCGATCAACGAGCACGAAGGTCGCCGGGTGATCCCCGCGGAGGCTTGCCTCCCGAAAGCGCCCAGTCCCATCCACCTGACCCTCACTCGCATGCCGATCGCCGGCCGCGTCGCCCTCCCGACCGGCGCCCCCTGCGGCAGAGCCAGCGTCCGGATCTATGCGAAAGATGTTCTCGTGCGTACGGTCGAAACCGATCCCTGGGGAGAGTTCGGAACGTACATCGATGGCTACCTCGAGTGGCACGACGAGATCCTCTTGACGGCCGGCCACGAGGATTGGGTGGCGAGCCTCCCCACCCCGCTCTCCTTGACCGAGGCGAGACCGCTACCCCTCCTCCAGCTGATTCTCAGAGCGGGTGGACAGCTCGAGGGATCGGTCGTGAACCCGAACGGCGCACCGACCATCGGGTTCGTCGACGTGACTTACGAGGCAGGCCCCGGGCTCGACGGGTCCGGCTTCCAGAGCGTGAGGACACTGGACGGGCAGTTCGCGTTCGACCGGCTCATCCCGGGCACGCACATCGTGAAGTTCCAACCCCAAGGGCAACCCGTGAACGATCCACTCCTGTCGACCGAGGCCTGGATGATCGGTGACGTCGAGATCGTGGAAGGAGAGACGGCTCACCTGATCCTGGGCGCACCTTCGGCGGGCACCGTATGGCTGAAGGGCAAGCTGACGCGCGACGGTGTCGGGGTGCCGAACGGCTCGGTGTCCGCGATTCCGGAGGGGCGTGTGACCGAGGCTTCGTGGAGTCGCACTCGAACGAACGAGCACGGGGAGTACGCGATGTCCTTGAGGGGACCCGGGCCGTACGTCGTCATGGCCGCAGAGAGGCCCGGAAGCCCTGTGACCGTCGAGACGCTCGTGACCGTACCCGACGCCGAGACCTTCGACCTGGACTTGGCTATCCCGACGGGTTCGATCGGGGGCCGCCTGACGGATGCCCGAGGCCTCGGGGTGACGGATGCGACGATCACCGTCATGGGTGCGCGCCACTCCTTCATGGACCTGGCGGAAGGCCAGCGTGCCTTCCGGTCGGATGAGGACGGGCAGTTCCTGATCACCGGCCTTCCGGCAGACACGTACACGATTCAAGTCACACGTAAGCGTGGCGGCGGAACGGCCGCCCAGGGTGGCATCGTCATCTCGGCCGCGCACCCTCACCGCGATGTCGACTTCCAGTTGAAGGCGCAGGGAGCCCTGCTCGTGATCGTCGTCGACGCGCTGGGTACACCGGTTCCAGGAGCCACGGTGTTCTTGCGAACGGAGAACGGCTCCATGTTGGATACAGGAACCGAGCTCACCACCAACTCGCATGGGGAATCCACCTTCGACGAAGTCCCCACGCTGCCCTTCACGATCATCGCGCGCAAAGGCGCAAGAACGTCCCTCGAGAGTGCGCCCATGCGTGTGCCCGTGGACACGCTGGGACGCCTGACGCTTCCCTTGATCGAGGGAACGATGCTGGCGGTCACGTCGGTCGATGGTCAAGGACGGAATCACTCCGCAACGGTGACCGTCCAGGATGCGGAAGGTCGCGACTGGAGCACGATGCTCTCCATGGAGGATCTGGAGCGTCAGCGCACGGCTGGGTTCTCGTCGTCGCAGATCCGTACGGGTCCACTCCCGCCGGGAACGTATCTGGTCAGCGCGACCGACTTGGCGGGCGATGTCGTGCACAAGACGATCTCCCTACAAGGCGAGACCGACGTGCAGCTCGAATTGAAGTTCTAGCGCGATCCGAGCGCAGCGATGCCCGGGAGGACCTTGCCCTCGAGCAACTCCAAGCTTGCGCCGCCGCCGGTCGAGATGTGGTCGACCGCATCCTGCAAGCCGAGCAGGTTGATCGCGGCGACCGAATCGCCACCACCGACGACCGTGTAGCCGTCCGCTTCGCCGAGCGCGCGACCGACGGCCTCGGTGCCCGGACGGAACGCTTCGAACTCGAACACGCCCATCGGGCCGTTCCACACGACCGTCTTCGCGGCGCGCACGATGTCGGCGTAGCGTTTTGCGGACTCCGGACCGATGTCCAGGCCCATCCAACCGTCCGGGATGCCCGGGCCTGACGTGCGCGGCGG
>JAJDEX010000463.1 GCA_029259575.1 Planctomycetota bacterium
GGATCATCGTGCCCATGGCGCCGTCGAGCACGAGGACGCGCTGGGTCAGAATCTGCTCGAGGAGTTCGCGTTGATCGGGGCGTCGACTCGTGGAGGTGGGCGTCGGAGAGAGAGTCATGGGAATTGCAGGCGTAGGGCGGGAGGGACCAAGGTCCTCGGGTCCAGTTCAGTCGGGGTTGCGACCCGTGGCGACCAACGTCATGAAGTGCGGCGGCTGCGGGTCGCGCGCAGCACGTTCGATGTGGATGTTGCTGAAGCCGGCCTCGCTGAGGCGCTGCTCCAGATCGGATTCGGTGAAGCCCAGGTGTTGGTGCTGCAACTGCTCGCGCACCCAACCCTCGTGGTGAGCCAAGAGGTCGAGCACCAGCACGCGCCCGCCCGGGGCCAACAGGCGTCGCGCCTGGCTCAGCGCGCGCGTCGGCTCGATGGCGTGATGGAGCGCCTGGCTCAGCACGACGACGTCGAAGCTGGCGTCGGGAAGTGGAGGAGACTCGAGGTCGCCTTCGACGTAAGTGATGTTCGCGAGGCCCTTGCGGCGCGCGCGCAACTCGAGCTGGCGCAGCATCTCGGTGGACAGATCGACGGCGGTGATCGACTCGGCGACCTGGGCCAACATCAACGTCAGCAGTCCGTCGCCGATGCCGAGGTCCGCGTATCGTCCGCGCGGCAACAGTTGCAACATCGCGCGACTGAGTCCTTCCCACGTGCGACCCGGCAGCACCTGTTCGCCGAACGCCGCCGCGACGCGATCGAAGTAGCTGCGCGACTCCTCCTGGCGCTGGGCCTGCAACGCTCCCAACCCGGCCAGGTCGATCTGGAACTCGGCCGTGTCGTCGTGCTGGGCCAGGACCTCGTCCAACAGGTCGGCCGACGGACCGGGAACCAGGTGGTAGTAGTTGCGCCGCCCGGCCTTGCGATCCGCGACCAATCCCGCATCGCGCAGCAGCGTCAGCTGGGTCGAGATGCGCGACTGCCCCATGTTCAGGACCTCCTGCAACTCGGACACGGAGAGCTCCCCGCGCACGAGCAGATGCAGGATGCGGAGACGCGTTTCGTCCCCCAGGGCCTTGAGCAGGCGGGTTGTGGTCGTCAGGGCCATCGAGATATCAAGATACCTTGATCGGACGCCGTGAGCCCCGGGGAATAGCCATTCTTTGCGTCCCAGGGGGGAAATCCCACCCAAGAACTCGGTGGAGGAGGCGCGGCGGGCGCCTCCATCGGCCCCTGGATCGGCTTGCAGCGGGCGCAAATGGACCTTCGTCGATCCAGGTCCTTCGCTCGTTGGGCCTCTTGGACCGAAGTTCTGGGCGCAAGGATCCACCGTTGGGGCTGCGAGTCGGACATCCCATGCGCTCTGAGCAAGAAGGAGCGCCGCAGCAACTCCACACGTTTGCCCTCATCCATTCCTGACCTTCCAGTCCGCGAAGGCCAGATGATCCTAGCTGCGACACTTCGTCGAAGTCGAACTCCGCGTGGAGTCGACTCGGCAAGTGACCGAGGTCTTCTCAAGCCTCTCGGGCGTCCCCAGGGTCCGACCTAGTGCCGGTGGCTCGGGCCGCCGTAGCGCGGGGCTCCGGGGTGGGCGGCGTTGCCGAAGAAGGACCTCAGTTGGATGAGCAATCGCGCGCGGTCGCCTTCCCCCTCGATGCCCGCGTACGCGACCGCCACGCGCACCTGCAGGTCTTTGGCGATCTGGATCCCCGAGTACACCGTCGTCTCCAGTTCGTTGGGGCGACCCATCTCGGCGTGTTCGAACGAGCTGAAGATCGCACCCAACCGGAAGTCCTCGTCGAAGCGGCGTTCGCTCCACAGGTAGCCGCCCTGACGCCGACCGCTCTCGACGACCAGCGTGGTGAGCATCGGGTCGTACTCGGCGGCCAGGTCTCCTTCCTGCCACAACCACTCGCCGCCGAAGGTCCATCCGGATCCGTCCTTGGACTCGCGGTCCCAGCGCGCATCGATGCCGAGCACCGTGTTCGATGTCGAGCCCGTACTCACCGCGTTCCCGTCATCGACGAACATCACGTTGCCGAGTCGCCTGCCCGACGCGCCCCAGTACAGGTGATCGGTATCGTTGAGTTTCGAGGCCGTCGTGATGCGGCCGACGAAGCCCAGATCGTTCACCTTGGGACGATCGGCGAAGCGCGTTTCCGGTCCAGGCGCGCCACCTTCGCTGTGGCCGTGTCCGACGTCCATGTCGGTGAACGCGGCGAGCGACAGCGTCGTGGCGGCTCCGAATCCGGCTTCCCATTGGAGGCCGACTCCGGGCAACTCTTCACCCAGGAACTCGCGCAAGGCACCCGGTCGTTCGGGGTACGGAATGTCGTGGATGTGCATCCGCATCTGCGGTCCGAAGTCCGCGAAGAACTGGCCCAGCGTCAGGTGTTGGCGGTCGGCGATGTTGCCGATGACGAACGCTTCTTCGACCTCGACCGTTTCGCCCTCGGTGGACACGACGCCGTGCGCCGTCCAAGCCTCGGACATCCGACCGTTGAGGAAGATCTCGAGGATGCGCAGGTCCCCCTCGAGCCCGTCCGGACCCGGGCTGTCGTCGATGCCCTGGAGGACCAGGTCGATGACGCCGCCGATCGTGAACGATTCGGCCAGGGCGACCAGGCCGGAGGCATCCGCGTGGGCATGGTCGTGATCGCGTTGGCCTTGAGCCGTGTCTTCGTCCGCGGTTGGCGTGTCCTGGGCGGACGCCGAGGCGGCGGAAAGGAGGAGCGCGGGGAGCCAGGTCGTTCTATGGAGGAGTTTCATGACCCCCGAGACGATGCCAACCTCGGTGAAACCGGGAATGGACGCTTCGACAACCATCGAATTGAGTCGACGGATGCTCGTGAGTGCAATCGGGAGTACCGCGTCCGGGAGTACCGTGTCAGTCACCTTCCTCCCGGTAACG